>NZ_LVYZ01000063.1:0-54592 GCF_001909095.1 Paenibacillus sp. P46E | reverse complement strand
GTCGGTGCCGCTTCCGTTAGCGGCGGTGTTCCAGCCTGCGAACGTATAGCCCGTTTTTACCAGCGTTCCGGTATTCCCTAGTACTGTCACCACATCACCCTGCGGATAGCTGTTGCTGTCGGTCGGAACCGTACCGCCGGTGCTGCCGTTTCCGTGATACGTTACGGTGTAGGTCGGATTGGCCGTCCACTTCGCATAGAGAGTGGCATTCGCCGTGCCCATGCTGAAGGTAGCATTCGCTGCGTAGTCGGTGCCGCTTCCGTTAGCAGCGGTGTTCCAGCCTGCGAACGTATAGCCCGACTTCACCAGTGTTCCGGTGTTCCCTAGTACTGTCACAGTGTTGCCCTGCGGATAGCTGTTGCTGTCGGTTGGAACTGCACCGCCGGTGTTGCCGTTTCCGTTATACGTTACGGTGTAGGTCGGATTGGCTGTCCACTTCGCATAGAGGGTGGCATTCGCCGTGCCCATGCTGAAGGTGGCATTCGCCGCGTAGTCGGTGCCGCTTCCGTTAGCGGCGGTGTTCCAGCCTGCGAATGTATAGCCCGTTTTTACCAGCGTTCCGGTGTTCCCCAGCACCGTCACGGTGTTCCCCTGCGGATAGCTGTTGCTGTCGGTCGGAACCGTACCGCCGGTGCTGCCGTTTCCGTTATACGTTACGGTGTAGGTCGGATTGGCATTCACTGTAACTGTAATTGTCCTTGTCACAGTTGACGTACCGTCACTAACTCGAACAGTAAAACTGTCAGTCCCTGCATATCCACTGGCAGGTGTGTAGGTAATGGTTCCTCCTGGTGCGATATCAGTACTGCCACTGGCTGCTGTTGCGCTTAAGAAATGGAGTGTCCCATGATTTGGCGGCGTACTTTGTGACCATGTCTCTACCTGACTGGAATCAGTATCGCTTACATGTAGCAGACCTTTGATATCTGTTGCACTTGAATCTTGAGTTACGATAAAACTGGTGGTTGCACCAATAAAAGCAGGTGCTGTGTTTATGTTTCTGAAATTAACTGCATTGATATTGTCGATTCCGAAAGCCCCGGTAACTTGATAAGAACCATCGGTCTGGATACGAAATTTATCAATTCCTACAAACTTAGTATTGGAAGACACATTAAAAGTAACGGTTTGACCTCCATAATTTGCATCGATTACAGTTAGAGACATCACTGCTCCAGAAACGACTGAGCCATTTAGATATCCTATAAGTTGAATAGTTCCACTTGATCCCATACTTGCACCAGACATTGCAATCTCTACGGACTGAAGATCAAAAATTTGTCCGCTGTTTGAAGACACTTCCATATAGGATAATGGAGTTCCATCATTGGTCGCTCCGCTTATAAGATTGGTTTGACCTGTTAGGACTTCTGCAGCAATGTAGCAATTTGTTGCGCTGCTTGACTTGAGCAGAAAATCATATCCATTAATATCAGTAGCCATTAGTCCTGAACCAGTAGACGATCCAGATATGATGATCGGTCCACTAACTGAATTGAAATCTGTATTTCCGTTTACGGGAGTATTAGCACTTGCAATCATTAACGTGTTCGTTCCAAATATAAGGACCAATACGAGGATAAAAACCTTCTTAACTACGTTTACTTGCGAACTGAGAATTCTTGCTTTTCGCCTTAAACTATTAGTCATAATTACCTCCACTGAAGTTAGTCACAGTATCACCAATTCTACGGGTGGCTTGATTTAGCCCCTATACAACATAAGACCGGACAAGGGTTTCCTTACACCCTCATCATTTGTTAGGAAGTCGGGAAACACTTAACTTTTTCAAAATTGTTCGGCAAAACTCCCTCCCTTTCCTGGTACGTATATATATATTTTGGCGTATTCCTTTCGTAGTTTTAAGTAAAACCGCCCAGCGATTCCTACAAGATGATCTAGCCCTTCCCCCATATCTCTTCATGCTGTTAACAAGATAGATCAGGCCCGATAAATTCACTATACCTATTATGGAGTATCTTCCTTCAAATAGAGCAAAAAGAATGGCAAGGAATGGATTTCCGAGGTGTTTATAGCTACGCGGAATAGCTTCGATGTGAAGTTCCTCGGCGAATGCTGTGAACTTCTTTCGTTCCATAAAAAAAATACTCCCCATACAGTAACAGGTTTTTATTATTTCACCTGTCTACTATATGGGGAGCATATCACTCACGGGACAGCTCTTTATTCACTTCTATTCCAGTATTCATTCCTTAGAGCTATTCTCCGCTGCCCTCACGAGCCCGCTCTAACGCGGCAATGTCCAGCTTGCTCATCTGGAGCATCGCCTGCATGACTCTTTGTGCTTTGACAGGATCCGGATCACTCAGCAATCTCCCCGCTTCGGCCGGGAAAATCTGCCAGGACAAACCGTATCTGTCTTTCAGCCAACCGCACGGCCCTTCCGAGCCGCCTTCGGATAGCTTCTCCCACAGCTCGTCTACCTCCTCCTGCCCTTCACAGTTGACCATCAGCGAGATCGCTTCCGTAAATTTGAACTCCGGGCCACCGTTGAGTGCAGTGTAGACCTGTCCGTCCAGTACAAACGTCACTGTCATCACCAATCCGGCAGGACGTCTGCCGCCTTCTCCATAATAAGAGGTATTCAGGATTTTGGAATTTTTAAAAATTGAGGTATAGAATTTCGCCGCTTCTTCCGCTTCCGTATCGAACCATAGATTCGTGACAATTTTCGGCATTACAGATCCCTCCTAAATGTTGTTGTGCATTGGAACGTTCTGCTGTTCTACATACCGGCAATGGGTCTCACTTCGACACTGGTCCCCTCACCGAGCAGAATCGGACAGCCCTTTGCAAGCTGAACCGCTTCCTCCATATCCACTGCGTTAACCAGGATATACCCGGCCATGGATTCTTTATGCTCAGTGTAGGGTCCATCCGTTGTTATGCCATGGGGCCGCAGCACTCTGCCTTCGGCGGATAGATGATTCCCGCCTGCTGCAAGTCTGTCCTGTGCAGCAAGACTGTTGATCCATTCTCCCCACTGCTCCATGTAACCTTGCATTTGCACGGGCGTAGGCTGCGCTTCCGGGGTGGTGATATCCATACGGAATACGAGCAGGAATTTGTTCATTGACTTGCCTCCTTGGCTTCTAGCGTTCCCCATGACCCAAATCTTAAGACGTTCCCCTTCATTATAGAACAAAGGCTGGCTTTCATTTCTTATGGATTGCTAAAATAACCCCAAAACCGTATAAGATCTAACAGAACAAAAAACGAATTGGCCTACTGGAAAGGGATGCAGGAACGTTCGACTCCACCATGTAAATCCACAACCGCATGAGATTGTGGATTTTCGCATTTCTTCCGTCTTAATCTTTAGAATTACATCTACAGGATCTTTACCCTTATACATATCGCTGACCTTTTCACCTCGCGGAGTATACGCTCAAAAAGGAACGGAGAGTCAAAAAGAAACGACCTCGCCGTCTTCAGGAACCCAAACGGAGCCCTCCAGATGTTGTTCCTTCAGAAACTTGGCAAGCTGATTTCGGCTCAATTTACTTTCTACGATAATTTCGAGTTAAAGGCACAGGTGAAAGTTCGCCCACATCACTCAACATCGGATCAATCAGTATACGTTTACCGTTTATGGTTAAAATTGATGTAGCGTGCCGGATATGTTGAACTGAAATGAGCATACTAGACAACTCCTCTAATTTAAATGCCGACCGGTCTATTTTGAAAATATCATATTAATTTCATAGTATATAGGAAGCCGTTTCCCTCGGATGGCTAAGAGGAAAATGATGACCATATGGAACAACATCAATCTCACCAAGATGTAATGGAGCAGAATAGCTTCTATCATGATCTCCCCAAATAATATGAAGCTTATACCTTGGTACTTTGGTGAAATCGCCTGGATAGTCTTTCGATAGAAAACGATTTAGCTGAAGAGTTGTATTTAAAATTCTAGGCGAAGTAAAGCTGCTGCTTACTTTTGCAATATAATGTTTCGGAATGCTCTCCGTATTTTCAAACAGACCATTACCAATTACATAACGTTCTATTGAATTAGCAGTTGCTAACTTCAATGCCCATTTGTTCATAAATTGAGGAACATTAAACGATTTAGAATTTCTTTTCGCAACAGGGGGCTGAAGTAAAGTAATAGTATTCTTCATATTTATGTACTCTCGCACTAATGCTTCCAGCAGAATAATTGCTCCGAAGGAATGGCCGATCCAATGTGCACCATCAGCAGCTTTTCCCAATAACTCTTTCACTAAATTCAAATAGAGATCTAGAAGATTTTTCTCTCGTTTAAAAGGGGAACGTCCTAAACCAGGAAGATCTGGAATCCATACGGGTTGACCAGTTTTTTCATGAAGCTCTAATCCTAAAGGAAATAAATCCTCTCCATCACTCAACAAACCGTGTAATAAAATAAATGGCTTACCCTCTCCTGGTATTTGATAAATCACAGTGTTTCCGATTAAGGTTCGTTCAAATGCATGATTATGCTGGTCATTTTGATTCATCAAGCGATAATCCAAATCCGCTACTACGACTGGGAAAAAATTCATAACCCCCGTCTTATTAAACCAATCTTCTCCCATGACTTTTTTCGATAAATCATTTGAAAACTTTCTATTTGTAATAAAGTTCAGTCCATCAGATGGAATTGTTGTTATTTTACTTATCCCACTTTTCATAAGTGCCTTCATAAAACGAATGGGCACAGAGATTTTAGGTGCTGCCATATTCATACTTTCTGACATAACGCCTAATAATTCAGATAGATCCGGATCAAGCTGTTTGTCTTGAATAAGTGTATATGTTTGAATAGACGATTGCTCCAGCTTAAAAACCTGAACAATAAATTTTGCTAGCTCATCGTTTGAAATAAGTGGTAATTTATACCCCTTGCCTCCAGGAATAACTGGCATTAGCCCTCTTCGCATACTCGCCACAAGCATGCCTAAGCCTGCTGTTTGTTCCGTACTCCCTGTTTTACTGCTGCCGACTACAGTTGGCGGATTAATCACAGAAAGCGGATAGCCTATTGCGGATGCCTGCTGGCGAATATAAAGATCTGCTAAAAATTTTGTTCTTTCATAAGGATTTTTTATTTTCAAATAGTCGTGACCCTCTTTAAACACATCAATCGCAACCTTGCTATTCTTATCATCAAAGGGGGTCATATATCCAACTACATGAATAAATTGCTGCAAACCCTTCAATTGATGGATACGTTTAGCGAATTCACTGATATGCTTGGCACCGTTTAAAAATACAGATGTTGCCTCTTGCTGTGTCGCTTGAATATCCATTTGTCCACCTGCGTGAATAATAACATCCGTGTTCGATACCCTATCCTTATCTTCATCACTTAAACCTAAATCTGTTTTCGTCAAATCACCTTCAATAAAGTGCATGGTTTCCTCGTTTAAAATATTTTTTTCCTGAAAAACACGTGTTGCTTTACCTTTCGACCGCACTAAAAGAAAAATCATAACCTCCTCTTTAAGAAGCTCCTCCACGAGTTGCCTTCCAATAAAGCCTGTTCCACCTGTTAAAAATATTGTCCTCATATCATCCGCTCTCCTTTTTAGTACTGATTGGTACTAATTTTGCGCAAAAAAAAGTGCTTCGCTTATCGAAGCAAGTTGAAAAAGTGGCTGGCTGTTTTCGTGATAACAGTTGCATCCTTCAATGTCTCTGAGAGAAACAGCGCTCCTTCAAGATTCGTTATAAAAAGTGCCGCTACCTCGTCAATATGAATCGTATTTCTAAACTCGCCTTTCTCTACTCCTTGTTTTAGTAATAGAGAGACTTTCATTTGTAATCCTGTAAAAAAGAGACCTATTTTTTCTTTTATGTGTGTAGCTTGTGCAGGACTTTGAATATAAAGAGTAATAAATGGACAGCTGCCCTTATACTCTCTTGACTGAACCCCCTGTGATAAATGCTTTAAAAACATCTGGACACGCTCTTCAACGGATAATTGGTTCTGGGAAAGGAATTCATCCATTGCATGCTCATACGTCTCAATCCAATAATCAACGACCCCTGCTAACAATTCCTCCTTATCAGCGAAGTGATAGTACACATTAGATTTTGATACTTTGCTTACACGCACTAATTCATCCATGCTGGTATAAGCAAATCCCTTTTCTAAAAATAAGGCTGCCGCGACTTCAAGCACACGTTTTTGATTCATTATTTTTCCCTTTGTCATAACTAGAACTATACAGTACTAATTTGAATGTTGCAAGTGAGAAGATAGTGCAACTGAAATTTCATGTTTCTTGAACATGTAAAATTTGGAAAAAAGGGTTAGGAATCAGGGCTAGAGATGATAAGTAAGCAAGCTTAGACCACCTCCCCAAACAATCTAATCATCACGCGGCGGCGAATTGTGGTTTTCTTTGCCCCGGCCTGGGAAGGACCCAGAGCACTAAAAAGACGGAATGCGAAAGCCAAGAAAATTCATCAAGCTTCTAGTTTTATGTAGTTTGGTCGCTGTAATTATTTTTCCTGCAGGAAACATCGAAATCGTAGCAGATAGTACTCAAGCGTTGATCCAAACCATGTCACATGGTATCGGCGGTAGTTAAATCTCATTATCACCGAAAGTCCGCTGGCTAACCAACCGACGTTCTCGATTTTTTCGAGAGCGTTTTTCATTTTCTTCCTTATAGCTATAAGCTTTCCTGAACCTCCAGTTGAACTGGGGAGGGCTTATACAAAAAGTCCGGGCCACTTCGCCCGGACTTCATAGTTAAATCTATAAGATAATTATTTGCTATCCATCCATTGAAAATGGAAGCTCCCCGGCTGATCCAGCCGTTCAAAGGTATGGGCTCCGAAGTAGTCCCGCTGCGCCTGCAGCAGGTTGGCCGGAAGACGTTCGGAACGGTAGCTGTCATAATAGGCCAGTCCGGAGGCAAACGCCGGGACCGGAATTCCTCTTTTGACGGCAATCGCAACTACATCTCTCCACGCTTCCTGGTAGTTATGAACTACACCGCTGAAGTATTCATCCAGGAACAGATTTTTGAGTTCAGGGTCGCGGTCATAGGCGTCCTTGATATTCTGCAGGAAGCCTGCACGGATGATGCAGCCTCCACGGAAGATCATCGCAATACTGCCATAGCTCAGGTTCCAGTTATACTCGTCTGAAGCCACTCTCATCTGGGCAAAGCCCTGGGCGTAGGAGGCGATTTTGCTGGCATACAGCGCTTTGCGGACCGCTTCGATGAATTCTTTGGCATCGCCGTCATAGCCCTTAACCTCAGGACCCTTCAGACGTTTGCTTGCCGCCACACGTTCTTCCTTCATCGCCGAGATGAACCGGGCAAATACGGATTCAGTAATGATGGACAACGGAACACCCAGATCGAGGGCATTTTGACTTGTCCATTTGCCTGTTCCCTTTTGTCCTGCGGAATCCAGGATCACATCAACCATCGGCTTGCCGGTATCCGGGTCAGCCTTGGCGAAAATATCAGCTGTAATCTCAATAAGATAGCTGTTTAGCTCCCCGCGGTTCCATTCCGAGAAAATCTCATGCAATTCATTGGTGTCCAGGCCCAGTACATCCTTCAGCAATTGGTATGCTTCGCCAATCAGCTGCATATCGCCGTATTCGATGCCATTATGCACCATTTTGACATAGTGTCCGGCACCGTCTTCTCCGATGTAGGTTGAACAAGGATCTCCGTCCACTTTGGCGGAAATGGCTGTCAGGATCGGCTCCACCAGCTCGTAGGCATCCTTTTGTCCGCCCGGCATAATCGCCGGTCCCTTCAGCGCTCCTTCTTCACCGCCGGATACCCCTGCACCGATAAAGCGGAAGCCTTGGGCCTGCAGCTCCTTATTCCGTCTTTGCGTATCCGGGAAAAAAGCATTCCCGCCGTCAATCAGGATATCCCCTGGAGACAAATGCGGTACCAGCTGCTGAATCGTATCATCTGTCGGCTTGCCGGCCTTGACCATAATCATGATTTTGCGCGGTGTCTCCAGAGATTGGACAAACTCTTCGATGCTGTAGGCACCGGCGAAGTTTTTACCTGCTGCTTCTGCCAACAGCTCATCCGTCTTCTCCCGCGAACGGTTGTACAGGGCTACCGAGAACCCTTTGCTCTCCATATTCAAGGCCAGATTCTTACCCATGACGGCCAAGCCGACCACACCAATCTGCTGTTTACCCATCGTTAATAGACCTCCCTATATATGTGCTGGACCAAGAATACGATTAGGGGGCTTATGCTGTGACTGCGGAGAATGTTTGGACTTCCGGCCGCTGTTGTCTGCAGATTTCTTGATTTATACTGCTGTTCGCAGTGGAAATTCGCAGACAAAGGCGGTCGCTTTCGCTCCTCCAGTTCCAAACTTCCCCTCCGTCACTTCAGCCCCTTAATCATTCTTTGATTATTTTATTAACCGTATTAGACCTGCGGTGCTTTTTTCCAGTCGGCGGCGAATTTCTCCAGTCCTTGATCGGTCAGCGGATGCTTGGAGATTTGCTCAATGACGCTGAATGGAATGGTGGCAATATGCGCACCAGCCATTGCTACGCGGGTTACGTGATCCGGATGGCGGACCGAAGCGGCGATAATCTGCGCGCCCAAGTTATGAATACGGAACAGTTCAGCGACTTTCACGATCAATTGGACTCCATCCTCCGAAATATCATCCAGGCGGCCCAGGAATGGCGATACATAGGTAGCTCCTGCACGGGCAGCGAGCAGCGCCTGGTTCACAGTGAAGATCAGGGTTACGTTAGTTTTCACGCCTTTTTTGGTGAGGTAGCGGCAGGCTTCCAGACCTGCAAGCGTCATCGGAAGCTTAATGGTAATGTTCTTGTCGTTATTGTTGATCTTGATCAGTTCGTTAGCCTGTGCGATCATCTCTTCAGCCGTAACCGCATCTGGTGTAACCTCGGCGGATACAGATTCCACCTCAGGCACGAGACGCAGAATTTCTGCAATGCGGTCTTCGAATTTCACGCCTTCTTTAGCGACCAGGGACGGGTTCGTGGTGACACCGGACAGGACGCCAATCTGGTATGCTTTTTGGATGTCTTCCACATTGGCCGTATCGATAAAAAATTTCATATTCATAAACCTCCATTTTTATTTGAATTAATTACAGTATTAAAAATTTGAAGCATCAGGCAATGGCAATTCCATTTCTTCTTCAATTGCAGAGTCGAGCCACCAGTGATGTCCATCCTTAGCCAGCAGCTGGTCCGATTCGGCGGGTCCGAACGTACCCGCAGCGTACGGATAAAGAGGAGCAGTATTTTGGGCAAAAGCATTCAGGATCGGCTGCACCCATTTCCAGGACAGCTCCACCTCATCCCAATGTGCAAAGAACGACGGATCACCGTGTAAAGCGTCATAAATCAGATTTTCATAAGCCTCCGGCACTTCAATAGAGCTGGTATGAAAATCTATGTGCATCGCCTTGAACTTCCCTTTTTGCTGGGGATCTCTTGCCTTGAGCTGCAGAGTAATGCCTTCGTTCGGGCTGATCTCGAACACCAGAAGATTGGGGATATCATCCTCGGCCGCTGACGAGTTCTGCTTGAGAGGCTCTTTGAACTCAATCACAATACGCGTCGATTTCTCTTTCATTCTTTTCCCGGTCCGGATATAGAAAGGAACACCCTTCCAGAAAGGATCATCGATCTGCAGTCTGGCTGCAATAAAAGTATCGTTCTTAGATCCTGCTGTAATTCCCGGTTCAGACGTATAGCCTGGGGCTGGTTTACCCTGGATATAGCCTGCACTGTACTGCCCACGGATCACATTGAACTGGACATCTGCTTCTTTCAGAGGCTGCAATGCTTCCATAACTTCTTTCTTTTTAAAGCGGACTTCTTCGGCAGAGCTGTCCTTCGGCAAACGGATGGCCAGCATCATGAGCAGCTGCAGCATATGATTCTGGAACATGTCTCTGAGCGCACCCACATGATCGTAATAGCCCGCTCTTTCCTCCACGCCCACAGTTTCCGCTGCGGTAATCTGCACATTGGCAATGTATCGGTTGTTCCACAGTGCATGAAGCACCGGATTCGTCTGCTGGAACACATCCAGCTCCTGCACCATCGGTTTGCCGAGATAATGGTCGATCCGGAAAATTTCATCCTCCGAAAAAGCTTCGCTCAGCTTCAAATTCAGCTCCTGCGCAGACTGCAGATCATGGCCGAAGGGCTTCTCGATCACGAGACGTTTCCAGCCTTTGGCGGCACCCAGACCACTTTCTTTAATATTTAAGGCAATCGGTTCAAAAAACTCAGGACCAACGGACAGATAGAACATCCGGTTAGGGGATTTCCCCATGCCCTCTTCCTGCTGTTCAACGCGCTGCAAGAGCTTGAGATAATCCTCTGTGTGCCCTACATCCAGCACATTATATCGGAAGGCCTTCAGGAAGCTGCGCACGGACGCAGAATCATTTACTTCCCGCCGGGAAAAGTCCCGGATCGACCGCTCCACCATAGCCTGAAAGGCTTCATCAGCCACTTCTCTTCTGCCAAGACCAATCACAGAGAATGAATGGTGCAGCTTGTGATCGAGATACAGATTATACAGCGCAGGGTAGATTTTTCTTCGGGCTAAATCTCCTGTCGCTCCAAACAAAACAAATGTGGTTGCCTCCATCTCCATTCTCCTTCTGCTCTGGTTTATCTTTCCTGGTTACACTATAATACAAATACGACCTATACAAGTAATTAATATATTTCACAGGAGCTATAGACCATGTCTATGAACAATTTTGAACTGTACAAGGTTTTTTACTGGGCTGCCAAAACCGGAAGCCTGACCCAAGCCGCCAAATCCCTGTATATTACCCAGCCGAGCGTCAGCCATGCCATTAAGCAATTGGAGGATAGCTTTGGCCTGACCCTGTTCACCCGGAATTCCAAAGGTGTCGCCCTGACACCGGAAGGAGCCACCCTGTACTCGTATATTGAGCAGTCGCACATCCTGATCACCCAGGCGGAGAAGAAGATGACCGAGCTCAAAAACCTCGACAACGGAGAGCTGCGGATCGGCGGCAGTGACTCCCTGTTCAAGCATTATCTGCTGCCCTTCATCGAAATCTTTCATCAGCGCTACCCCGGCATCCGGCTGCATCTGATCCACGGAACCACACCGGAAGTCATCTCCTACTTAAAAGAAGGGCTCGTCGACCTGGGCGTAGTACGCATGCCCATCACCGATCCCCAGCTAGAGGTGCGGCAGGGTCTGCAGTTGCAGGACTGCTTCATCGCGGGCTGCCATTATGCCGAGTTGAACCAGAAGGTGCTCTCGATCAAGGAGCTGCTTCAGTATCCCATTATCCTCTTCTCCCGCAGCAGCCGGGCACGAATGGCGATCACGGACTTGTTCCAGGGGTACGGCTATGATCTGAAGCCTGAGTTTGAGGTCGGCAGCGTTGGCCTGTTGATCGAATTCGCCCGCAAAGGGCTCGGCATCTCCTTTGTCACACGTGAATTCGTATCCAAGGAGCTGGAGGAAGGCTCTCTGTTCGAGATTAAGCTCGACGTACAGCTCCCCCCTGCCCAGGTGGGCATGATGACAATGCGCAACATGCCGCTAACGACGGCGGCTAGTAAGTTTATTGAGCTTACGAAGTAGGATGGTTGGACAACAGGAGCCTCCCTTTGGGCTTCAACAACGGCATTTCTGCCGGTGTTCCACCGCAAACCCATCCCCGGGGCTTCAATAACGGCATTTCTGCCGTTGTTCCGCCGCAAACCCATCCCCGGGGCTTCAACAACGGCATTTCTGCCGTTATTCCGCCGCAAACCTATCCCCGGGGCTCCAATAACGGCACTTCTGCCGTTATTCCCGTACGATTTCATCCTTGGACGATGAACCAGAACGAAAGAACATCATCCTTCCCTATAAGACTCTCAAAACCCGGTTCCTTCAATGTGCGCTCTTGGAAAAGCTGCCGCTTACGAAGCAGACGAAACACTCCTTCCCATTTCTTTGCAGTGTGAACATTATGGGAAAAATGTATTTTTTAATTGAAAAATACAAACAAGCGTTCTATGCTAAGGATCTACATTAATGGGGAAGGTGAATCAAGGGGATGAATATTATGAATCCATTTGAACATTGTCCAATCTATGAAACCGATCATTTAGTATTCACAAAGGTTAAAGAAGAAGATGCAAAAGAACTTTTTGATTGTTATTCCGATCCGATAACGAAAGGTCATATGAATAATGATAATTGTGGCGGCGAATGGGATTGTCCCAGTATAGATCATGTTAGACAAGGGATTAATGCATGGAATAAAGAATTCGACGCCGGATTTTTTATTCGATGGAGTGTCCGTTACAAGCAGCTGCATAAAATAATTGGCACCATTGAAATAGCACCTATCCCTAATACAACAAGGTTTCTGGATGGTGTTTGCCAATCAGGCATTCTAAGAATTGACATAATTTCATCCTTTGAGGATCGGGCTATTTTTTCCGGGATTCTACAAATAGTAACTGATCATTTTTACATGGATTTTGGGATACAAAATATTATTACCAAAGCCACAACAGATGATATCCAAAGAATTCAAGCCTTAGAGGATAACCATTTTATTAAGCTTGTGGATAACCCCTTCATACCTTTTGATCATTATTATCTAAAAAAGAATACGGATTAATATCAGCATAATAATAAAAATCGGCATTCAAACTTTATCAGTTTGAATGCCGATTTTAATATCAAGCGCCTACCCTATTATTTCAACGGAATAGAATAAAATAACCGGCTGCCCTTGTTGTTGGTATACCATACAATTGTATCACCAACAAGAATAGGATTGGTCTCCGATAAGGCGAAATGCGCGAGGGTCTGAACGCCTCCTGTAGCCTGCCCGCTTCCATCAATATATACATATTTCAGGTCGCCAGGATTCCCTTTCTTATCGAATTCCTGCCACAGTACCATCAGCTTGTCATCCGAGATTTTAACTAATTTAGGAATGGATGCGATCTTGTCTGTTCCAACATACTTAGCCAAAGTGATGTGCTGGACAGAAGCGCTGGACATACTGGACTTGGGCAGCACACTAAGCAGGATATCCCGCTGGTCTGTTTCCAGACCTACCATCTCATAAGAGGTATATTCCGTAACAGCTGAATGGTCCACGCTGTTCATCGCGACGATATAACTGCCCGAGGACATTTCAAATCCGCCGATAGATACACCGGTAGCATTCGCTCCAATCGCACCTGGAATAGCAAATAAATCCACCTTACTGTAGCTATTCCCGTCCCCTTTACTCAGCACGACCGAACGGGGATAGGCGTCCCCATGATCCACAAGAACCTGAGCACTGCCGTCGAACAATACATATTGATCGAAGGAATGGCTGACATGATTTTTCTGGAATCTCCCCAGATCATTAGTCACCTTCATGGTTGAGGTATTCACCATAATCGTAAGCTGGGACTGATGATTTAATCCATCGGGTGTGGTATATCTTTTACGTGCGGTGTGTAACACCAGGGTATCCCCGTACTCCGCCATCCGGCCGGAACCCGCTTCAAAAGGTTCAATCGTAAAGCTCTCCCCGCCTTTAATGGAGACACTGTCGATTCGGTTGAAGCTTTTATCATACCGGACAATACGAATCACTTCTTTATCGTTGTTCTCCTCCGTATTCTCTTGCCCAAAAGCGATATAGTTATATTTCACGCCGCTATAAAAACCCCCGAACAACGGAAGCTCGTACTCCAGCTTGTTGCTGGTAATCAACTCATATTTCTCATTATAGGTTTCAATCGTAATCTCTTTATTCGCCTCTATGACACTCACCGTCTGATCCTGATTATGGACCAGGTAGGAGGTTACCGGACTTTTCCATCTCGGGAAATCAGAAGTTTCTCCGTTATCCTTGGCCCCAAACGCTGTCTTCACCCGATAAGCGTTGTCAGGAATCTTCGAGAAGACCGATATTCGATTGGCTTGGTTGTCGTATTCAATATCAAATGGAATCTTGCCCGACAAATCTCTTAATTGAAAATAATTGCTGCCGTCTATTGTATAGGCTGTAATCTGCTGTTGCTTTCCATCGACCAGGATCTTGGAAGTGGAGAGTGCGGCTATGTATTTTTTACTGCGGCTGTAATAGCTGCTGTTGGGCGATGCTTCAGGCGTATAGGCTTGTCCTGTTATAATCTCTACTGCATTCTGCTGTTTGTTCCAAGTCACATCGAACTTACTGGCCGTACCCGATAATTGCTTCGCAATATCCCGCAGACTGTAATAATTGCTGCCCGCTATGTTGAAGCCGTACAGTGACTGTTCCTCTCCATTAAAGTATGTCTTGCTGTCTGTCAGCATAGCCTGGGCAGTATTGCCGGCAAGCGCTGGCCTGCTTAGTAGCGGTGCAAGCAATAACAGGACCAGCAGTAACCTCATCAACCTTTTCATTCTTCATTTCCTCCATTACTTCATTCAAAGTACAGAAGCCGCTTGGGCTTCATATAGTCTTTATCGGTTATCCGGAAGCATCCAATCACCCCACCATGGAGCCCTCCACCCTTGACAAAAAAGGTCTACTCCAATAGACTCTTAGTCAAAGGTCTATTGCAATAAACTTAAGGCTTGAGGTAAGAGAAAATGGAGCCATATAAACTGTTTGATGCGGAATATAAATTTGTATCGCTCATTTGGGAGCATGAACCGGTGAATTCAACTGAACTGGTGAAGCTGTGCCAAAGCGAATTAGGCTGGAAAAAATCCACGACCTATACCGTGCTAAGGAAGCTGTGTGAACGCGGGGTTCTGCAAAATGAAAAGACTATAGTGACAGCCCTGATCAAACGCGGGGATGCCCAAAGATATGAGAGTGAAGCCCTGCTCGACAAAGCCTTTGACGGTTCATTGCCGAAATTTCTAACCGCTTTCTTAGGTAACCGCCGGATCTCCCCCACAGAAGCAGAGCAGCTCAAACGCATCATTGAGGAGGCCACCCAATGACCGCATGGTTCACCGCCATCCTGAATATGAGCATTACCGCCAGTTATGTCGCCGTTGCAGTGATCATCGTCCGCCTGTTTTTGCGTAAAGTCCCCAGAACCTTTTCCTATGTACTATGGGCGGCTGTGCTCGTAAGGCTGATACTCCCTGTTAGCTATAGTTCCGGCCTCAGTCTTCTAAGCTTGCTGGTACCTAATGTTCAGACGGGGAGCGGGGCGATGGAATATGTCTCAGGTCAGATCGGCCTAATGAATACCCCTGTAGTCAACATCGGGACCGATATCGTCAACCAAGTAGTTAATGCTTCGCTGCCCCCTGCCACCCCTGCCGGAAGTGTGAATTCCATGCAAATCATTATGGAGCTTGCCGCCGTAGTCTGGCTGGTTGGCATCGTGCTGCTGCTGGGCTACAGTGTAGTTTCCTACCTTAAGCTCTTGGACAGGGTGAGAACGGCTACGCTTGTGGATGGACCTGTTTTTGAATCGGACCGGGTCACTACGCCTTTTGTCTATGGCTTCATCCGGCCCAGAATCGTGATTCCAGTTGGCCTCAGCGACAACGAGCTGACTTATATCCTGGAGCATGAGCTGACGCATATCCGAAGACGGGATTATCTGATTAAGCCGTTTGCGTTCCTGGTGCTTACTCTTCACTGGTTCAATCCGCTGGTGTGGATCTCTTTCATGCTGATGAGCAAGGATATGGAGATGTCCTGTGACGAAAGTGTGCTGCGCAAACTGGGTAATGGGGCAAAAGCCGGTTATTCCCGCTCGCTGCTGGCTTTTTCCGTAAAACGGAGGCGTCCGCTGTCCGGCAGTCCGCTTGCTTTTGGCGAGAGCAGCATTCATGCCAGAATTAATAATATCCTGAACTATAAAAAGCCAAAGGTTGGCGCCGTTGCCGCAGCCTGTGTGGTATCGCTGGTCTTCATGGTAGGGTTTACCGCCAACCCGGCCGGCAAGCAGGAAGGTTCAGTGGATCAGCCGGGCAAGCTCGCTTCCGTCTGGGCGAACGCCCTCGTCTCCCGTGACGGTCACCCCCGCTACGAGATGATGTCGGCTGCCATGAAGGAGCAATTCAAGCAAGAACAAATTACAAAAAGCGGCCAGGACTGGAATTACAACATTGGCGTGTCCAGCCCTTGGGTAGTCGATTACAAAATTCACATGGAGGGCCACACCGCCCGCATCACTTACCTCACCCAAACCAGCGAGCCAGCCCATTACCAAACGGAAGAGAGCCTTACCTTCACGGTTGAAGACGGGAAACTTGTGGTTACAGAGTATCACACGGTTTATGAGGATAGGCTTTTTAGTGCGGAGGCTAGTATCTCTGCTTTTAGTTCGTAGGTTAAGGGCAGATTGTGAAATGTCAAAGCGTACGGATTGATCTCCACTTCCTTGCCTTCCTCAGCCATCTTTTCAGCCAAATAGAGCAACCCTTTTAATGGACTCGTTGATTCATTCAACAGATGGACCGTTAGTTCGTCTAATAACTGCTGTTCATGGACAGTTTGGAACTGCAGCAACCCGTGAGTGCTCCGGAGCTGTAATTCATAATCACTATAGTTCTCAATGACATCCCAGTCGGGCCATATACACTGAAGCTGCCTGGATAAGTCGGAAATCACATCAGCATGCCAAAATTCCAATCGTTTCTGCGCAATATCCAGATGGAAGCCACCCAGAGGAAAGTCTTTCTTCCATTCGCTAAGCGTAAGCTTGGGATAGCCATATGCTCTATTGATCTTCTGGACCATTTCAGGGCCATGAAATAAATACTCATCTATCCCTCCCCCTAAAGGGAAAATTAGCATTTCATTTGCTGAGAAGCTTACACTGGCTATGGTTTCAACCCAGTCCCGGTATTCAGGAGGAGCTAAACTTATATCTTTTAAATCATCCTCATGATCGGTTAGCACCTTTTCCTTGGGGTAACCTACATAAGAGGCAATATCGGCAATGCCGCCGGAAGCCCATTCCACTTCCCAACCCGCCCACGTCTTCCCCAAAAGCTGTAAATATAGATTTCGAAGCGGAATGTCAAACCGTATATCTTCACCGCCGTAGATCAACAATTTCTTCATGTCTACATCAAGAACCGCACCGCCTTCAGCCCATATATCATTGAGCCACCCGGATTCATCTACCTTAGTTTGCAATTCAATAAATGGGGTAGCATACTCCGGCCCCCAGAACAGGTCACGTGGCAGCGTATTCGCACACCAATGGCTATAATACAACTCATAAGTTCGATTCCTGACAATGACGAGATTTGCCCTTTGACCCACTTGTACCCTCCGTTCAAAATAAATTCTAATACCTAGCCATTACTACTGTTAATTTGAAACTCAACCGTCTTTCCATTTCTGGAATCAAATCTGTTAATTCATCTTCATTCCCTCTACCTTCAATAACAAACCTAGCGAACCCCGCAGGCAAGTGATAGTCCAGACGGTTAAGATCTGTTCCCTGATTGCAGCAGGGCATATGTATGCTTAAGTCATCAAAATCATGGGCGAAGCTCCTTGTCATCTCTTCCTGCCACCATGCCACATCCAGTGTTTCAGAACAAAAAGGGCAGGCCACATACTCGAAATCCCCTCCTTGATCAATAAACTGTACCGAATCAAAGACATGAATATCGTAAGTGATCGCGTGGTCATCCAGAAGACTTCTCAGATTCTGAATCATGTGTGCAGCCGGTATCAATCTATAGTTCTCCTCAGGGATCAGCCTTATAATGTTCTCGGACATTTGATGCTCCCTTCGTTCAAGCCATATGATTTCTTACTAATAAGTCTTTTCCATAGGTTGCGTAGGAATTTAAGAAGCTGTTATCAATATGAAGATGCTTAATGGCCTCATGTCAGAAGAAAATAAGGCATTAGACTGAAAAATACAGTGTTAGACTGGCACGGCGCGTCAACCGGAAGAATTGTTGTGTTGGATTCTTGGATGGGGGGCAGATGCGTTAATCACTAAACCTGAATCATTCAAAACCCGAATAGTAGAAACCGAAAATTGAAAGAACGCTACTGACATACTGTTGGCAGTAGGGGGGTTATATAATCAAAACATACAAAATGAAAGTGAGGTTATTTACATGACATGTCTTTAAAAGAAACGAATGGTGCACTGAAGGCTGATGAGCGTCAATTGTACTTCCCCTGCTGGAGAGCTACAGGGTACCGCATCTTTTCGCGGATTCCATGAGAGATTTATACAAATGCTTAACAAACTCACGTTAGTTGATACTTTCGGTAATGAATGCGACTCCTTTTGTACAGGGCAGTACAAGCTAAACATTTACACACTCCGTACATTGGTCATTAATGAACACCTGTAACATAAACTACCGCATATACTAAGGAGGACACTATGTCAGTAATTGGACCCGACTTCATTTCACTTCAAGTGAGCAATCTCGAAAGCTCTGCGGAATTCTATCAAAACTATCTCGGACTTGTCCGCTCACAGGCGGGACCACCTCATGCTGTGGTCTTTGAAACAAAGCCTATTGCATTTGCTCTTCGTGACCTAATGCCAGGAGTAGAACTCGGTTCAGGTACTCAGCCTGGACTTGGTGTCGCTCTCTGGCTTCATGCCCCTGATACGCAAGAAATCCACGACAAGCTTATTGCAGCAGGCGTAAAGATTACATCCGCACCAATAGATGGACCATTCGGGCGAACCTTTACATTTGCCGACCCAGACGGTTACCTAGTTACCCTTCACAGTAAAGCCTAAATCCGTAAATGTATCGAGCAAGCTTATGATAGTGATGACTTCCTCTGTAACAGAGAGCCATATGATTATTACCAAGTTAAGATTGTTTTCCTAAAAGTGATATGCTCCCCGTACGGTAGACAGGTGAAATCATTAAACCTGTTACTGTAAGAGGAGTTTTTCCATGTCTAAGAGAAGCATAGTGCAACGGAGAAGTTAGCTATCCTTCAAGAGATTGAAAGCCGCCATAGTGGAATAAAGGAAGCATCAGTTACCGCTTGAGACTTATGTTTGTCAGATTGTATTTCTATCCTTCCAATCGAAGGTCAGGAATAACGATTATGAATACTCCAAATCACTGCCCCAGCTGAATTCACATAATCCCCATAATTAATCATCTATCAGCTTCCCTTCAGCATGTCCGTTTTTGAACCTATTATAATATGCCGTTGGTTTACAATACCAATATTTTCATGCTATATGCTCTGAAGCGAAGTGGAAAAAGTAAAACTAATTCCCTGAAATTACAGTCAAAAAAGGGATTAGTTGGATTTTGGACACCTAATTCTAGACGATTTCCGCCTTTCGGCTGGTTTCAGCAGAATTAGTGAGACTTTTTCCAACTAAGAGTCCTCCACGAATCCAATGAGTTCAATTAGTGAGACTTTTTCCACTAAGAGCGTCTGCAATTCACCCTCAAGTCCTCTCAATTCCTCAATTTCTCTCAATTCCTCTCAATTCCCCAATTCAACTCAATATACGCACTCCCAAACTATCTATACGCCAAAAGCACACAGAAAACCCGGCTACTCTCCCTCCGCGGAGATACCCGGGTTATGTGTTAATCCATAGGATCAGGATAAATATGACATATTGCTGTCACTGCTCTATGATATAACAAAAATAAAAACGAGGTGCGCAAGCTATGGCGAGCTATGAGTATTTGTCCAAGGAGGATCTGCTAGAGGCCATTCACACTAAATATATCCTTCTGGATGCAGAATTCGAGGACATCGACAATAGCCAGAAAGATGTGAGAATACCCGAAGCAGATAGAACCCCTGCCGAGGCCATTGCCTACCAGTTAGGCTGGCTTCAGCTTGTTATGGGCTGGGACAAGGATGAACGGGCAGGCCGGGCCGTGAGTATGCCCTCTCCGGGCTACAAATGGAATCAGCTTGGCGGACTATACCAGTCTTTTTACAGAACATACGCCGAATATTCCCTTCCCGAGCTGCGGGACTTATTCCGGCAGATGGAACAGCAGTGGTTAGACTGGGTGGGCACTTTAACGGAAGAAGAGCTTTTTACGCAGGGCATCCGGCATTGGACCGGCAGCAAGGAGAACTGGCCCATGGCAAGATGGATTCACATTAATTCGGTGGCACCCTTCACCAGCTTCCGGGCAAAGCTCAGAAAGTGGAAGAAACACATACACATTCACTTGGTACCCGTTGATCCGCTGGTTGATCCCCTAGTTGATCCGCCTGTCGATCCACCGGTTGATCCGCCGTCCGTCCCTTGACCGCCGTTTCTTTGCGTCCTGCCATTCATTCCAGGAAAGCCGCCGTTCCCCCGGCCTCCACCATTAAAGTTCTTGCCGCCGTTCATTCCCGGGAATCCGTTCATCCTTGAACCGGAGTCGGTACTCGGGATTTGTTGGGCAGTAATGGCGTCACAGGAGACAAGCACCATCGAACAGCTAAGCATTAGAAGCAGCACTGAGATACAGGCTCTCTTGCTCCGCATCCTATGACACCTTCTTTCTGAATATATAATCGTATATGTCCTTGAATCCCATGTATGAAAATATAATCAGCAGCGGATACACCGGATAAATATAGCGGGACTTGATCTCCCACAACAGATAGAATCCGATGAAGCCCAGAATCACCAGAATCAGAGGGGTTTCGGTATACCGTCCAGCCTTTATTCCGCCGATCAACCGAACAAGAATACCAGCGTACATCACCATATTCAGGATATACATCATCCAGATCAATCCTCTTCTGGCATCCGAATCGCCCTTGAACCAGTCCGAAGCAAACGTATGATATACATAGCTATCCATGACAAAACCCATTCTTCCGCCATTGCTGGACGAGCCGTCATTGCCTATTCCATACCGCTCCATCTGATACGTGCCTTCGGTCCAGGTCCAGATCAGCTTTTTATAATACATATTCACTAACTCGCCCGCCGTGGCCGCAGAGAACTTATTCGCGATGGATTGCTTGAACAGCTCCGTGCTTTCCGCCTTGTTATAGCCCGCATCCTGCTGATAGATGCTATAGCTCTCCCGGTTATCCCAGAAGCCGAACGTCTCCAGGTTGATGCCCATATTCAGCCACATGTAGACAGGCGCTGAGTTGGTATTGACCGGTTCTTCCACGATATGTGTTGCCTGAAGCACAGCATTTTGCGTCCAGCCCGGAACATTGAAGAGTACGACTGTGATGCCTGCTGCGATGATGAGTTTTTTGAGCCCCAGGGTCCGCATGTGAAACAGAAGGGTTAGCAGCACCGTAATCAGAAAAATAACGCCAACACTCCGGAAATAATTTCCTACTGCCAGCAGAATAGCTGCGAAGAGGATATCCCTCAGTGAATGAGTTCTTACGAACCGTATTGCAAAATATAATGCACTGGTCAGAAAAGCAGTGGCAATGACGTCGTTATAGATGAGATTACTCATAAACAATGAAGGAATGTAAGTCGCAGCAAACACCAGGACTCCATAGTCATTGCGCTTGGACTTCATGTTGAGCTCTTTGTACAGCAAGTAGATCATTAGCGTGGTCACCAGTGAAAACAGGATATTGAAACCCTTAATCACCAGATAATTATCCGGAAACAGGTACAGCAGTGTCTTCAAATACAGCACGATGGAGAACTGGAACGGAAACATATGCAGATAGCCGCTTGTGTCAAAGGAAGAATAATCATTCCGGTACAGCATATCCATAGCCAGTGAGAGCACCGTCTGGGAATCATCCGTGGGCAAGCGGGTGAACAGGAAGATGATCACGATTTGGATGGCACACGAAAAAAGCAGCGTAAGCTGAATGACAATCCCCGGACGGTACTTATCGAGCTTCAGGCACATTCTATACAGAACGATGCTTGCAGCAAGGACGACTAAGATCAGCACAATGAACATAAGCAGCTTTTGCTGTTCCAGAACCGGCGTGTCGCCGTATGCAAAATAGTTGTACTCCGCCCGGAGAAAAAAGGAGGACGCGATAAACAGGCTTATAAAAAGAGCCAGCATGACATACAATGTTCGTTGAATTCCCTTGACCATGGACAACCTCCCTAGCAGCAGTGCCTGTGCTCTAATCATCACATGCCTGGATATATAGAAGCAGTATAATGGTCTAATCTGAAAATTAGATGAAAGTCCCGCAGGTCTGAACAGGAACGGCAGAGATTGATCATACGTAAGAGATCATAGGAAACAAAATACGGTCTAGACAAGGAGTGTATCCGATGAAAGAGCCCTATTCCGCCAAGCTTGAATTATTTGCTGAGAATGCACAGCGGGTCAAAAAAGGATTTGCCTGGAAAAATGCACAGGTCAACCGCCTGGCGGCACTGCTGTATACTGCCGAGGACAAAATAGCCGACAGTGACGCGATCCATGCCAGCTATGAATTGATTAAGGAACATACCGGAAGCTTTTCTACATTTAGAGGCACTACCGCAATCAGCATTGCCGCCCTGCTCTCCCTTTCTGCTGAACAAGAGCGGCTGCTCACAGACACACTGGCTGTCTATGAAATGCTCAAGGATGTCAAATTCAGAGCTTCTGACTATCTTGTCGTAGCCGCGTATCAGATCGCTGTGAATACAGCATCGGATCAATATCAACGGACGGTGGAACGGGCAAAAGCGTTCTATGACCGCATGAAGTCCAAGCACCCTTTCCTTACGGGCCGTGACGACTATATCTTCGCTGCCATGCTCGGCCTTTCTGATATCGACGTGGAGAGCGGAGTAGAACGGATGGAACAGCTATATGCGGTGCTGAAACCCGAGTTTCTGTCCGGAAACAGCGTACAGGCACTGACACAGGTGCTGGTTCTTGGGGAAGATGCATCGGAAACTGCAGCCCACGTACTTGCCCTTCGAGAGGCGTTTCGCACAAGAGGAATCCGGATGGATAAAGAATATACCTTATCCTCTCTTGGCGTATTATCGCTGCTGCCCTGCACCCAGGGGGAGATCGTGAATGATGTTTCGGAGACTTATGAGTTTCTGCGCACCCAAAAGGGCTTCGGCAGCTGGTCGATTACGAAGCAGGAACTGCTCCTGCTGTCGGCTGCTATGGTAGCCTTCAAATACGTAGATGAGGCCAAAAACGGTGTGGTCACCACGACGCTGACCACCAGTATTACCAACATTATCATCGCGCAGCAGACCGCAATTGCCGCCGCTGCCGCCGCATCAGCAGCCAGCGCCTCTTCAGCTTCCAGTTAGTCCATTGGTTGCGCATTCAAAAGTTCAATCGATTGTAACAAGAAAATTATTCGATTCCAGTTACTGGCTGCATGTAAGTGTTATAATCACTTTGATTTATTCACTCACTCCTGTATGGCAGGGGTGAAAGAACATGCAGAAACAGGTGATCAAATGTTTGAACTGAAATGGCTGTGGCAGAATCTGCAGGGAAACCGGGCCCGGTATATTCTGGCGCTATGCCTATCGGTGGCGGGCTCAAGTCTGACGATTGTGAATCCGTACCTCAGCCAGCGTATCGTCGATACGTTCATTGCCGGAGACGATGCCGTGCAGAATCTGACGGATAAGCGCGGGCTGCTCATTATGCTATGCCTGGGGATGATCGGCTTTTCCCTGCTCCGCACAGGTCTGGCTTATTTTACGACCATGCAATATGAGCGCTCTTCGCAGAACATGCTGTACCGCATCCGTATCTATTTGTACAACAAGATTCAAGGACAGGACCGGGAGTATTACGACCATAACCGCACCGGTGATCTCATGACCAAGATGACAGGGGATCTGGACATGGTCCGGCACTCGATGGCGTGGATTTTCAAAACGATCATCGAATCGCTCACGATTTTCGCGGCCGCCGTGATCTATTTTTTCAGCATCGATACCGGCCTCACGCTGTGGATGCTCACCCTGTCACCGCTAATTTTTGTCGTAGCCTACATATTTGCTAAGCACGTACGCCCCATGTATGTGGACCTTCGCGAACGTCTGTCCCAGCTTAACACGACCACGCAGGAGAACATTTCCGGCAACCGGGTGGTCAAGGCTTTTGCCCGTGAGGCTTACGAAATCGAGAAATTCACAGAAAAGAATGTCAACTTCTCGACCGCGAATAAAAAAGCCGCACTCGTATGGCTCGATTACTTCCCGTATCTGGAAACCTTAGCACAGGGCTTCAATGTCATCCTGCTGCTGGTGGGCGGGCTCTACCTGATGGATGGCCGGATCACCTTTGGTGAATTCGCTGCCTTCTCCTCACTGGTCTGGGCCATCTCGAACCCCATGCGCAACATCGGCATCATTATCAACGATATTCAGCGCTTTTTTGCCAGCTTGACCAAGATCGTTGAGATCTACTACGCCCGGCCGGCTATTGTCAACGAGCATAAGGCTACCACCAAACGCCGCTATGATGGCCGGATCACGTTCGAGCATGTCACCTTCAAATATGACAGCGCTACAGTTCTTGATGATGTCAGCTTCACGGTGGAGCCCGGCGAAACCCTTGCAATTATGGGTTCGACAGGATCAGGCAAAACAACTCTCATCAATCTGATCCCGCGCTTCTATGATGTGTCCGGCGGGCGTGTGCTGGTAGACGAGGTTGACGTCCGTGAGCTGGAGCTTGACGAGCTGCGCGGCAATATCGGTATGGCCACTCAGGACGTTCTTCTGTTCTCCGACACCATCGACGGAAACATTGCCTATGGCGAACCCGAGCTTCCGGAGGAAGAGGTCGTAGCCTATGCCGGACTCGCAGCCGCCCATGACTTCATTGTCCGGATGCCCGAAGGGTATGATACCGTGGTCGGGGAGCGCGGTGTCGGCCTGTCCGGCGGGCAGAAGCAGCGCATTGCACTCGCCCGCGCCCTGGCCGTCCAGCGTTCCATCCTGATTCTGGATGATACCACCTCCGCTGTGGATCTGGAGACGGAGGAGCACATTCAGAACAGTCTGCGCGGGCTGGATTATCCCTGCACGAAGCTGATCATCGCGCAGCGGGTATCCACCACTGCTGAGGCTGACCGCATCCTCATCCTGGATGGCGGACGGCTGATTGAAGAAGGCACCCATGCCGAGCTGCTGGCACGCCGGGGTTATTATTATGATGTATTTATGCTGCAGAATGAGGGTATTGGAAGGCAGGTGACGGCTCATGGCCAGGAATAAATTCGACGTCGACGAGAATCTGGAGTCGCCTTTTGACATTAGGCACTTCCGCCGTGCGATGATCTATATCCGGCGGAAGAAGACGCCGATGATTGTCGCATTTATACTGAGTGCTCTCTCGGCAGCCATCGCATTGTCAGCACCGCTGATCCTGCAGCATGTCGTTGACGTAACTATCCCCGCCAAGGAGAAGCTTCACTTGCTGGGGTGGTCGCTGCTGATGCTGCTGACCATCGTGGTCAGCGTCATTCTGGCTACCATCCGCTCCCGGATCATGACGAGCGTCGGGCAGGATATTATTTTTGACATCCGCACGGATTTGTTCGCCCATTTGCAGGAACTGCCCTTCAAATATTACGACGACCGCCCGCAGGGTAAAATCCTGATCCGGGTCGTGAACTACGTCAACGCGGTTTCCGATGTGTTATCGAACGGGATCATCAACTTTATTCTGGAGATTGTCAATTTAATCTTTATCGCCGCCTTCATGTTCGCCGTGGATGTGAGGCTCTCCTTCGTCATTCTTGCAGGACTGCCTGTGTTCCTAGGCATCATGCTGCTGATCAAAACCCGGCAGCGGCGAGCATGGCAGGCCGTATCCAACAAAAGCTCTAATCTGAACGCCTATACCCAGGAGAGCATTACCGGTATCGGCGTGACACAGATCTTTTCCCGTGAGCAGCAGAATGAAGGGATTTTCACACGCCTGTCGGGCAATTTCCGCAAGGAGTGGATGCGGGCGGTATCTTACAATATGCTGATTCCATTTTCGGTAGATAACCTGTCCACCATCGTTACAGCCTTGATCTTTCTTGTAGGTCTGCTGACCCTGGACCCCAAGGATGTAACCTTTGGTGTCATTCTGGCCATGAGCAGCTACGCCGCCCGCTTCTGGCAGCCGATTCTGAATCTCTCGAACCTGTACAATAACTTCATTAATGCCGTAGCCTATCTGGAGCGTATCTTTGAAACGCTGGATGAGCCGGTTACCGTCAGTGATATTCCGGATGCCCTGGAGCTTCCACCCGTTCAAGGCCGGGTCACCTTCGATGATGTGACCTTCGCCTATGACCCGGGGCTCAACATTCTGGAGAATATCTCTTTCGACGTCAAGCCCGGAGAGAGCATTGCCCTGGTTGGACCGACAGGTGCAGGCAAAACGACCGTCGTCAATTTGATCTCGCGTTTCTATGACTTGACCGGGGGACGAATTCTGATCGACGGCCAGGATATCTCGCAGATTACGCTAAAGTCCCTGCGCAGCCAAATGGGGATTATGCTTCAGGACAGCTTCATCTTCTCCGGTACCATTCTGGACAATATCCGTTACGGGAAGCTCGATGCTACCGAAGAAGAAGTCATCGCTGCCGCCAAAGCGGTCTGCGCCGACGATTTCATCCGTGAATTTGATCAGGGCTACCTGACCGAGGTCAATGAGCGCGGCTCCAAGCTGTCGCAGGGACAGCGGCAGCTCATCTCTTTTGCCAGAACGCTGCTGGCTGATCCGCGGGTTCTCATCCTGGATGAAGCCACTTCGTCCATCGATGCGAAGACGGAACGTCTGCTGCAGAAAGGCCTGAACGAACTGCTCAAGGGACGAACCTCATTCATTATTGCGCATCGCCTCTCCACCGTTAGGAACTGCGACCGCATCATGTATGTATCCAATAAAGGTATCGCGGAGAGCGGCTCGCATGATGAATTGATTGCCCGCCGGGGTCTGTATTACCGGTTGTATTCGGCGCAAAAGATGGAAGCCTGAGACAAGTAAGGCTCCATTAGCAGAAGGAAGACCCCGGTTCCTGGAACCGGGGTCTTCTTATGTCCTTTTAAGGGATAACAGGTAATCCTTTACACGTCCGGCTGACCGCATCCGGTTTAACTGATCTCATAACCAACCGTCAGTCTGAATCCATACAGCTCGTAGCCGATCTGCGTATAGAGTCGAATGGCCTTCTGATTGTTACCATGCGTGCCCAGGGTCGCGGTGGTTTTCCCCTGCGTTTTCAGGTAATCCAGTGCAGTACAGATGATGCTCCGGGCAATACCATGCTTCTGCCATTCTGGAATGACAAATACATTCTCCGTTGCACTTCTCTCCTCTGCTATTCTCCAGGTCGAGGTATTGGCGATCAACTCGCTGCCATGAAACGCACAGAAGTTGACCATTTCCTGCGCTCCCTGCATCCAGCTTAATTGGTTCATGCTCCACGCCACACCGTCAAAGGAAGCAAGTTCCGCTTGGTGATACTTCTCCAGAGCCTCACTGTTATCCAGTACAAAGGGCTGTACCTGCACACCATCAGGTAATGGATACCTCGGAATCTCCTGCTCCAGATCATACTTGAATACCACAATCGTATCAAAGATGGTAAATCCGCGTGCGAGGTAATAGCTCAATTCTTTTAGGTTATCCGTGTCATAATAGTTAGCCATCACAATACGCTTATCCGGATACTGCGCTTTGATGTCTCTGGACCGTCCGATCAATGCAGCTGTCAGTGCATCTTTGACACGCTCATCCCCCTTATTGTCCGCAAAGATAATATCAAAAGTCAGATAGCGGACAAAGCTGCTGGCATCCGTCTGCCGGACCGCATGAAAGGTATCATGCTCCATCAGATGGGCCACGGCTATAATTTCCCCAGCTCCATTGACTGCGCAGAACATATTTCGCTTATCCAGATCGCCATGATACTTAAACAGCATGTTAAGAACAAAATCCAGACTTTCAATTTGCGCTGCATCTTCCTCTTGCGGATTGCGGATTACAAAATCATTCATTTACGAACACCGTCTCCCATCATTTGGAATCCTTTAACCTAAATAATGGGCTTACAAGCTCAATCCGGCAAGGTAGAGTTTTAATATAGGCATTTTCACCTGGATATCTTCTGGCTGCATACCTTGACCTTGAAGTATACTTCAACCTTTATACTGTAACTATCGTACTTCAAACGGAAAAGGTGGTCTGTCTATCCCATGGAAATATATAGTAAAGGGCGTTCTGTAAGGAGCTTCCTATTTGAAAAGTACATCGGATTATTAGATACGAAGAAAAATTTATCCAGCAGAGAGAACACCCTGAAGCACCTTGAGCACATGGGCGTGGAGAATATAAAGCCTTACCGGATAGGCAAAGTTAATTTATCCAGCGGTGTTGCGGAGCACTCCTTTGAGGACATGCAGGTGTTCACATTAAATGATAAGAAGTCTTCTGATCAGAAGGTGATTCTCTATATTCATGGCGGTGCCCATACCCATCAACCGTTAGCTTTTCACTTCAGGTTCATGGATTACATGGCTCAAACCTTGAATGCCAAAATCATTGCGCCCATTTATCCCAAGGTGCCTAATTTCAACTATCAGCATACCTATCCAAGACTCCTGAACTTATACAGAGAAATTCTTGAATCCACTACGAATCCTGAACAGCTAACCATCATGGGAGATTCGGCAGGCGGAAATATCTCGCTTAGCCTCGCACATTACATCCAAATGAATCATCTTCCGCAGCCCAAAGATATTATTTTATTATCTCCATGCGTGGATATGGTATTGGATAATCCGGTGCTGTTCGACTATGTGACAAGAGACCCTATGTTGGCTGTGGAAGGATATGATGTGATTCGGCGGATATGGGCGGCGGACAAGAACCTGGATGACCCCATAATTAGTCCCATACACGGAGATTTCAAAGGCCTTGGGAAAATTACGATTTTCATTGGAACACATGAAGGACTGTTTCCCGATAACATGAGGCTGGATAAAATCCTTACAGACCAAGGCATCGCTCACAACACCTTTGTGTATCCCAAAATGAATCATGTTTTCGTTCTTTTTCCTATCCCTGAAGCCCAGGATGCAAAACGTAAAATAATTGACATTATTAACAGTTGAATGAAGGAGCCTATGGTATACTCTTTACGCCAATTGGGATGAACTCCCAATCAACTAGGACTGGAGATGAAGCAATGATTATCACACCTACGTTACATTTTCACGGAGAATGCGAAGAGGCCATCGGACTATATCAGCAAGCGTTTGACATCAGAATAGACTTCATATTGCATTATACCGACGCTAACCAACAGGACTGGAATCATGAATTGACAGAAGAACAAAAAGGCTATGTCTATCATGCTGAAGCTTATCTCGGGGAACAGCGCATCATGCTCTCGGATGAACTAGCCCCGGCAGCAGCTGCAAGCACATCATTATTTCTTACGATCACCTTTGAAACCGCCACTCAAGTAAAAAAGGCCTATGAAGTTTTGAAGGCTGGAGGTACGATCATTCATCCGCTGCGCAGTACGACCTATAGCTCCTGTATGGTTTCCCTTGTCGATAAGTTTGGCATCCGCTGGGGACTCATGACGGAACAGACCGATGTATAGAATCCAGGAATACACAATGAAGGTCACTTACTGCGAAACACGCGAAAGCCCTGATCAGGGGCCATGCCACTAGCCTCGAACTTCCCCTGAAAAGTTAACTCGCTGCTGCTGACATCGCCCACCCAACCGCCGCCTTTTAGAACCCGGTAGGAGCCGCTGTTATTACTATTCAAGTCTCCGTACCAGTCCCAGCACCATTCTCTGACATTGCCCGACATATCATAGAGTCCCAGCTCGTTGGGCTTTTTGTTACCGACGGCCTTGGTTTGATTATGATTATTTTCTATCACCGGCCAGTTCCAATCACCAGATAAGTATTGATCTCCGGTGTTTCTCCAATACCATGCCACTTCATCTGCATTATTGCTGCCGCTGTATGTATAGCTCTTGCTCATCCGGCCTCCGCTGGCAGCATATTCCCACTCTATTTCTGTCGGCAACCGGTAACCATTAGCTCCTGCATTGACCGTCACTGTCCATTTGACATTATCGATATCACTCTTATTATTCGGGTCCATTGTATTCTTGTCTATATTGTAATAGGGTTCTAAGCCCTCTTGTATACTCCTTTTATTACAGTACTCCACAGCGTCATACCAGCTTACCCTCTCTACCGGCAAATTGTTGCCTCTAAAAGCTGACGGATTATTCCCCATGACCTCAGACCACTCTTTTTGAGTGACCTCATATTTCCCGACATAAAAGTCGGTTAGAGTTACATTCTTCCCGTAGTAGCTGGACTTAGTATTCATAAAGGTCCCGCCTTGAACCCATATAAAGTTTTCTGGTTGTTCTTGCGGATTGTCAGGATTCCCCTGCGACTTGTCAGGCTGTTCTTGCGAACAAGCGCTGAGAACAATCATAATCATCACTAAAAGGATACTGGATAGCTTTCTCATGGATTCAGCCCTTTCACTCAATATTGTAAAATGAAACCGCCGGCCGTGAGACCGGCAGGACTCACCTATCAGTAGTTTAATAGACTGTTACCACACCGTTACGTTAGAGCTGCCGCTGCTCTGGTATCCCTCTGTCGCCAACACCTGGTAAGCCCAGCTGCTGCCCAGATTCATTCCTTTACTCTTCCAGGCATTAACGTGGTTGCTAAATGTGATAGCGGCGTTGCTGCCCGTTGCCCGCTTAGACTGTCTTACACTCCAGAATTGGGTGAATGTTTGGTAGCCGTCAATGGAAGGCGCATTGGTTCGCAGAGTCGTATAGATGTCATAAGTGCCCCCATCACTGGTCACAGTGCCTTTATACGTTCCAGTAGGTCTATATGTGCCCCAGCTATCAACAACGTAATATTCGATGAGTGAGTTTCTCGTCCACCCGTAGAGAGTCAAATATCCATTACCGTTAGGTGCCCAGACACCGGCATTATAGTTAATGGTCCGGTTGGGAGATCCGGTAGTCCAGCCTTTGCCGATCACGAAATTGCCGGTATTGGACCAATTAACACTGTAGTTTCCGCCAGATCCATTCACAGCATTTACTGTTCCACCGCCATCGGTCCAATTTTGCCAGTAATCTGTATCTGCACTGGCAGTTGCTGCAAACAGGCCTGTCATTGAAACGGCCATCACTAACGTCAAGATTTTCTTGTTAAACTTAAACATGATTGTACCTCCCATATTTTCTGATTTGTAATTCCGTACTTAAATCCACTAGATTATCACTCTAAGTAAATCACTCCCTCTCATTGGTGAGCCATCCCCAGCTAAAAAATGTATCTAATATATGCAAGACAAGCTACGTCTTGTATATGTAAATTATAGGAAGTAAGCGCATACATTTCAAATTACCAAATTCAAGATTTACCCCCTCTTTTTTTCACTAATTTTTGGAAAGTCATCCATATCCTTTTGTCTTCTAACGCAAAAAGCCGCCCCCTTAAAGGGACGGCTAGGCATTTGGGGAACTAATCCAGCGCTGTCCAAATGTTAAGCGCATGTGAGCGAACCGCAATGTTCGTGTGATTTCTGTATAGCCTCAGACGGTCTGCGCACTCCGGACTCCACAATAGGGCACTTCCGGAAACTTCGAGCACAGAAAGCCCAATATATTGAGACTCATATCTATTACCTTCAGCTCCTAGCAGATCTACTATTTCCAATAGGGTTTCCGGATTCCAATAACCCCTACTGTCATTTAAATAATATGCGACCTGCTGATAAGCATCCCTTAACAGCTGTGGCTGATTTGAAATACAGTTAACCATCCGGTTGAGATAAGCGGCGGATTCCTCCACGACATTCCAGTCTATGGCTGCTATATATAATTTCATCACCAGCTGCTGCAAGGTCTCATCCAATGCCAGAACATCAATAATCTCCATATACAAAGGAATCAGGTTTACACGTGTGATCTTCGGCAATGACGTCAGCTGGTCTGCAAATCTCAGGAGACGCTGCCGATGAGGCAAATCTCTTGTAGCAGTTGCATTCCATTCTTCACTTATCGCTGCACTGGCCAAATTCCGACAAACACTGATTACCACCTCATTGACCTTCCCATCACGGCAGGTTTCGATCAGGGTGTTCATGGCAAATTCCCACCTGGTGCTATCCTCCAAATCCGTAATAGCCCGGGCCGTAGCAGCTGCAATGATTTCTTCATTTCCACTTATCCACTGCATCATACAACTGAATGCATACCTGCCAACAAACACATCCGGATGACCTGAAATTTCAATGATTAATGCTAAGTAGCGCGCTCTATAGTCTAGCGGAAGATCATGAGGCTGTTGAGATAATAAACTTCTCACGATGTCACTTTCTGCTGAAGAAGCCATTGCCTTTAATATAGTCCAGCCGCGTTCATCATCCAAAAGCTGTCTCGCTGCATGACCTATGGATATCATTACATCCTTGTGTACATTTGTTTTTGCGAACTCATCCATCAATAGCGGGATGCTGTCACTGCTTCTATAGGCACCCAGTAACCGGATGGCCTCTTTTCTGACTGTGATTTTCAGCTGATCCCGGTTCAACAGCTCTCTTAGCATTGCAGTCAGTAACACCGGGTTCACCCTGCGGATACATCTGGGTATAGAGTACATGGCTACACGGGCCCGGTCCCCATCCAGATGCTCCAGCAGAACAGGAAGCGCCTTTTCCGGCTCTTCCAGGAGTGAAAGGGCATGAAGTGCAGCTTCTGCTACGGTTACTTCTTCATCCTGCACAAGCTTCAGTAAGGGACCCGGACCAAGATCTGGCATACTTGCCATGATCCTGATGACGCTTGAACGTTCGGTCAGGCTGCGCTTGGCATCGAAGGCGACTTTTGTGAATAAGGAGCTTAATGATTGTTGCTGCCTTGGCAGCCACCTGTTAAACCCTTCAGCAGCCGGCAGAAGATAAATTGTTTTCCCCGATAAAAACCTGCCTTTGATCGCAGCCCCCGAAATAAAGGGGTCCAGCCACTCTTGACGTTTCCGGTGCAGATGGAGGAATACTTCATAGACTGTAATGAACGATTTATCCAAAGCCAGTAACTCTTTCACTCTTTCATCACGCGTGGTATGCGGGGCAAGCCAATGTCTGGCCGCTTGTATAGCTGTGGAATCTGTTTTTGCTCCCGTGGCTTCCTTTAACAGATTCTGAAGTCTGTTGATGCCGTAACCCCGTTTGCCGAATGAATTAGCCAGGCTAATTACCAGATTGTAGTCTTCTCTCCGGTTGGCTTGCACAGCTAATGGATAAATGGCGTCGAAGATGCCCCCTTCAATCCCCCGGGGTACATTCTTCTCTAAGGATGGCAGTGAGAGCTGACCACTCTGCTTGCCCAGTTTCCGGATCGTATCAACAGCGAATTGGAACAGCTCACCCTGAGGATCGAAGGCATGATGCCGCAGAATTGCGAATGCCATCTGTTGGACGCAGTACTTTGTACCATATGAAGTATCTCTCGCATCTATAACACTATCAACGAGCAAGGTAAGCTCTTGGACATGGGCATCCGCGAACACAGACGCAGGACTATCCGACAGCTCTTTGAACACTGCGCCCCGGACAGGGTCCTGGTCATTTTTGATCCGGCTGAGGAACAGCAGCGTCTCATCCATGCCCTGTCTCGATAGAACCGTACTCCTGATCAGCTGCATAAGCGCCGTAGCGCGTTCGTCTGCATTCGATACCTGTGTGGCTTGTTCAAGCTTCTCTCTGGAATATTGAATAGAACGGCAAGCGGTAATTCGAATCGTCCGGTCCCGGTCATCCTTGATTTCACGAAGTCCCAGCATCCGGGCAGCTTCCTTGTCACGCAACGTATGCGGCAATACATACAGTAATCCTTCCGGAAAAATACGCTCTTGGCGTCTATCCTCTGCATACACCGCATCAAAAATCACTTTGCGGCTGGAAGGGGGCATATGATGGAGCAGCTTCGCTATTTGCATAGGACGATCTGCTAGTAACTTAGCCAATTCAATCCATTGATCGATGGATAAATAATTTCTTCTTTGTAGAATCCCGTCAGGTACGCCATGAGCAAGCAGATCGCTGCGCGATTCGTTTCTTGTAAGCAGCCTATACACCGCATCAGGATGGATTCGAACTAAAATGCCGAGTTGTTTTTTCAGCACAGGATGTATGGTCCCCAGGGGTCCATGATTCATAGCACATTCTAAAAGCAAATCCGCCTTGGAATGCCCCAAAATTTCGATAGCCGATGAGAATCTCCACCACAGATATCCCTTTTCTCTAGGAGGTGTGCTCTCCAAAGTGGTTCTGAAATACTCTGCAACCACGTCTAGATGACGACTAGCCAGCTTGCGCCAATTGTGAATGACATATCCAATATCCATAAGCCATTTTCCAACTGTTTCCTTATAACATGCAGATAGCAATAGGGACGCCTCTTCCGCTCCCCACCCGGCATATACAGAAGGCAATAAGCGTTCCGCCAATTCCTGACGATTGATCAATGAAACACGGCGCAGCAGCTTCAGGCGGCAATCATGCGATAGGTTAGGAAGCTCGCGTTCAATATCCAGGTCTGAACCCACTTTGGCCAAAAGCCCCGCTGCCGTATTTCTGACACTTGCCACAGGATGCCGGAGGGCTGACAACACAACCTTGGCATCTTGAGTGACATCCGCACCGGCTAATGCAAGCTGTGCCTCATAGGCACCCCCCTCCAGTAAGGAAGACAGCAATTCGGAGTACTTCGTGGAGCCATTATGATCACGGCCTAGAATGGCTACTGTATGGATTCTGTCTGAATATTTAAGTGCATCCAGTTCTTTAAGCAAGTTCTTTTTATCCATGGGATCTTTTTTGAAAATCATAAGCCGCCTCCTCCGCTGTTCTCGTTTCATTCAACTGGATCAACTGGAATATTGGTTCTCGTTCATGGTGTTATACTGTACATTTAAATAATAACTAACTCCGGGAGTTTCCAAATATAGATTCAGAGAAGCTTGTTCGTAGGGACCCGACTCTACTTTGAACTTTCCTTCACTGTCTAGGGTTACAGTCACGTCTTCTATCTGTTTAGGATGCTTTCCCCCTGTTTGTACACGCACTTTGAGGCTTTGGCCGGCGAATTGGGTGAACTTCCCTTCAACAGTCAGCGTATGATCTTCATGGAAATCTGCAAAGAGGGTTTGATTGGTGAACGTATCCGGCTTAACGTACACTACCTTTGGGGGAAGCTCTGCTAACACTGATGTTGGTGTTGCACTCGCCGGCCGTCCCCGTAATTCAGTAAGCTTAGGCCGCAAATATTGAAGGATCTGAGCAGCCTCCGCACGGGTAATTCCCTTATCCCCCTGGTACCCTGACAAGGATAGCTCGGTAACCCCCCTCACATAATCCTTCCCTAACACGAACTTCACAGCATCATAGTTTTTGAAATTCAGCCCATCTGCTGCAGCTATGATCTCAGCGATCTTTAGCCGGGTAATCCGACTGTCCCTTGCGGGCAGTTTGGATATCCCATCCAGCGGGAAGTTCCGGTCCTTGGCGATCAGGTAAGCGGCATCTGCCCAATGCTTTATTTTGACTGGCTGATAAGCTTCAATTTTCACATTGTATGCTTTTAGGAGCATGGTCCAGAATTCAGCTTCGCTTACTGCTGCATCGGGTTTAAAGAGTCCCTTTCCCGCTTCGGTCATGATGCCTGCCTTCAGTGCCCATTCAATGGCAGGGAACGCCTTGTTCCCGGCAATATCCGTCAATTTGCCCGGGTCGGCAGCAGGGTAGATCTTTGATTTTAATTTTGGATATACTTTTACTTTAAGCTGTGAAGATAGGGCACCTAAGGATGCTGTAATGATGTATTCCCCTGATTTAACACCCATTATTGCTCCCGTGGAGGATACACTTAGACCATTTGTCTGGTTAACGGAATATTTAACCTCATCGCCCAAGAGCACATCCTTTGTTCCATCATCATAGTTGCCTTCCATTTGAAGCTGAAATGGTCCGCCTTCATTGATCACGATTTCTTTATAGGTTGGAACCAGCTGTGTCAGTACATGACCTTTTCCGGTGGTGAAAGACCATACTTTCGTCTGGGTATCCAAAGAACCTTCTACTTGATATTCCAGGGATACGGTGTACTTGTGATTCCCTTTTAATACCGACTTGGGATATATAAAAAGAGTATCATCGTTTTTAAATTCTTCATAATAAGGAACCTCCGTTCCCTTCTCATCAGTAAGTACCGTTTGGTGTGAGATCATATCCTTATCTGTAGCTGCAGATATAATATAACCCGAGTACTTGGCATCAAATTGTTCAAGTGGATTCGGTATTTCACTTCCGTAGAACCCGACAGGTACGTTGGCCTGCTGATCGTAAGGGTATACGGAGATCCCTCCATCTACAGGCTGTGTCTTTCCAGGACCGCCGGCATCCAAGACGGCAGTACCGTGAACCAGACCAATTCCAATCTCTGTATAGCGGGGGTCCAGTATAATGTCACGGTGATAGGCTGTATCGAGCCACCCTTGAATAGCTGCTTTACTGCTCTTTTGTTGGAAGTGCATGACCTCTCCAAATGCATAGCCCTGCGATCCCGACACCCAACCCGCAGCCTTCATCCGTGCCATTACCGACTGTCCCGTATAGCCGGGCTTTCCCGATATTTCGGAGTGAGCACTCAGGCCTGGGAGATCCGCTTGATTGTTATTGTAAAATTCAGCATGCGAGATTGCCGCCTTAGTAATCGCTGCATTCAGTTGAACGGGAGGAATCCCCGCCCGGGTTCTCACCTCGTTGAGGAATTGCAGACCTTCCAGCTGATCTGCGGTATACCCGGTCCCCTCACTGGCTGGATCTGCTGCGGCAATATTGCCTGCTGTACTAAATAACCCTGTACTTACAATTCCGAATACCAGTACGAAGAGGACAGTATAATGGATGAAGCGCATACGAGGACTGCGAACTGCCTGATTTCGTTTTTTTTCGACAAATAACATGATAATCCCCCTTTTTTTCTGAAGTTACCTATTCGACGTTTTTCAATATTTTTCCTCTATATGAGCAGAGGTCTCCTACTCCAGCAAAGTAAAAACGCAAAAATAAAGACGCTGGGGATGTAATTCCCGAGCGTCAGTCAATGGACGAACTGCGTTGACGATGTTTATGAAGTAGCCATGTTCAAGTATTTTTGCAGACCCTCCTTTGCACTTGGGTTACTTGTCCACGCCCCCAAATTCCAAGTCATAAAACGTAGGCCAAGATACCGCGAAGCAATCGCATACAACGGTTCAAATCGGTCAACAGGTATCTCTAATCCAAGCGAAGCCAACACATCATGATAGGCTACCGCTTGTTTCAATTCAAATCTTAAGGGGATGTCTAAGAAAAAGGACCCGTACCTGGCTTCCTCCCAGTCAATGAAAAAAACATCATCATTATTGTGCACCAATACATTTCCGGGATTAAGGTCATTATGGATTAACGTGTGCGAACGTTCATCGTTCAACACCACTTCAATGTCATTAACTATACTGCCAGACACAGCTTCGACTTCAGAAATATACTGACCGAAAGTCTCAATAAACTGTTCATTCTGTTTAGCTTCTTCCCATACAGGTTTCCATCGCCCGTAGATCATTTGTTCGATATGGTCATGATTAGCTAAGGGAAGCCACGATAACTCCTCTTTTAATCCGTGATTCATTTTGTGAATATAAGCCAAGGCATGCATTTCCTTTTTTTGAAGCATCTCCACATTAAGGTTCTGGTAATTAGTCTTATAATCCACATCCTGAATACAGAGAAGGGCCCGGTCATCTGAATCGAGGTCATGCGTTCTACTGTAGGGTACGTTAGCTGACTGCAATAATAACCGGTGGAGGATTCGGCGTTCCGCTTTATTCGCCATCTTCGTGATCAATGAAATGTATTCCTTGGTGCCTTGGTCTTCAATAAGAACTTTATGCCGGGACAGGTTGACCGCTTGATATCCCATATTTAGCGGAGTGCTTTCCATTTCAAGAACTGTTGCCGTACTGGAAATGAATTGCTTCGCCGTTTCCTGTATCAACTCTACAATTTCGTTATCTTCGTGCTTCATATATTGGTTATATAATTGCTCAAAGGTATCGTATCGCTCGACCTTTCTCCCTACCCTGTTGTATTCTTCCAGATATTCATCCATGGCCTGCAGGAACTGATCTTTAAATAAATTAAGATGATCCGAATCAAAATACTGCATTAACTCAAACTTTTTTGTCCCTCTCGTTTCTGTCATTTCATCAAGAAAATTTTGTGTACTCATTGCTGTAAGATAAGCATAGGATTTATCACCTAATTCTACACTTACTATAATCTTATTGCGCAGGTTACACCATAACTCCTCATAGGTACCAGCCAGATTATCATAGCCCGGGACAGGTTGCACTACGAAATCCTTATCCATTTTATGATATAAATCATTCATGCTCTTAAGAATGTTATAGGATGCATTTCTGATTTCCTGGGGAGTCTTCGCATCTATCACAGCCATATATATCATTTCAAAATCCCCAGGAATATAACGGTATGTACCTATTTCCTCCAGATATCTCTTAAGCCCCCGTTTGAAATAGGTATTGTTCAAATTCGTTAGAGCATTTACCAAATTGAATAAAACTCCGCATGAAGCATACCTTATTGCTCCTAAATCTTCAGATAGTAGGGTATTCGTATATTCCTGTTTTGCTACGTCTAAGTACTTTTTCGCTCTACGGATACATTCTCTTCCTATGGGCTTGGCTAAAGCATCGAGTGCTCTCTGTTTATATAGGTTAAACTTATCCATGTATTCGGGTTTTGCACAATATAATATCTGTAAATCTACCAGATGTGAAATCATGGGACTCTCGAGATTCGCTTCATCCTCTATTCTTGTTTCCCACGGCGTACAATAGATGTCATATCCAACATCCTCCAGGATAAAACAAGAAGAGATCCCCCAGCCCCGGTCCGTGTTATTAATGATAATTAGATCTAGGTCGCTTTTTTCATGAAAATCTCCGGTACTAAAAGAACCTGTAAGCCCAATGATTGCAATATCCTCAGGAAAATCTCTCTTCGCACGTTCAATAACCATGTTAATCAGTTTTTCATTTTTAATTAAAATCTTCTGTTTATTCCCATCATCCATATTCCATGTCCCCTCTCAGTCAGGTCCAACGATTGATTGTATTGTATCAACCTGCCTGAATAAGGGATATCCCGACTTTAGCTATAAATCAATCTATACCAAAGGCTACGGGATGCAGTTCCCGGGCAGCTATGGACTAATTCATCAGCTCCTGGTACGCATAATTCAATTCCACGTCCTGCCCTTCGATAAATTTCATTTTAAAGGTCTGCTCGTTCATGGGAACTGTAATGTCGGGAATTGCTCCTCCTTGTCCGTGTTCATCGCTATCCCCTTGAATCTTTTGGTCTTGATTAAGGGACCTGCCATCCGGGAACTGTACGACATATCCTCCCGGCATCTTCATCTCTATAGGAGCGGATACGACACCGAACGAACCATTCGTAGGCGTAAAGCCGATAATCTTAACATTAGGCATTCCTTTTAAGAACAGAGGTAATCCTTCCCCCGAGCTCGCGGTGTTATGATTAATAAGGACAGCTATTTTCCCTGAAAAGTAAATGCGCGAAGTTTGAACGGTTCTGGTCTCGGCACGGTTGAGCTCGAAGCGTCCTGTGTTCCGGTTATAGTAACTGACGTATTCAAAGATCCTTTTCCCGTTCACGAAATGTCCTGCCATTTGGGCAACCAGGTCATCATCCCCGCCCGGATTATCCCGTAGATCAATGATTATTCCTTTTACTTGTTTCTCCTGAAACTCTTTTATTGTATCTTCCAGCACTTTCGCGGGATCAGATTGCGTTGTACCGGGAAGGAAATATCTGATTTTTATATAGCCGTAATTGTCCTTAAGGATCTGACCCTCCACTGGCGGATCTTCTTTCTTCAGCTTTACCTTTGTTTTCTTCAAGGTTTCGAACTGATCATCATAAGCTGTAAGCGTTGCAGTTATGGCCGCCGGATCGTCCGGATTCTGAAATTTGACTTGGATGTCTTGGCCGACCGGGGCCCTTGCTAAGAACCGTCCTTGATTCTGAATCCGGACTCCTTCCGTTGCCGGCGGGTTCTCACTCCAGAACGTCTGGTCCAATGCCTTGTGAACGTCCTTTCCATCCCAGGTAATGATTTCGGCTCCGAGCTTGATGCCGCATTTGTCAGCCGGGCTGCCCGGTACCAGCAAGCTAACCAACACCTTGCCGTTATCCAATTGAGTCACGCTGATTCCGACTCCGCCGCCAGCTTCTTTCTTAAAAGTGCTATTCCCGTCATACAGATGTTCGTTCACGATTTGGATATGACCGTCACGGAAAGAAAAGAGGTAATCCCTTAAAGTTTTATAGTAGAGGCTGGAATTCCGGTTGATCTCTGCTTGGAGGATTAATGGCTCGTATTTATTCCGCTTAGCTTCCCAATCGACTTTTTTCCAGTCTCCGAAAGGATATTCGGCGGATAATCTTTCGTTCATCGCAATGAAGGCCTGGGTATAGCCCTTATGGCTGAAATCGCTCACTGGATTATATCGGACTTCGCCCGCAATGGTTAATGCCAATAGCGTTGGCAGGGAACCGAGGACGAAACCGATAACCATGAAGGTCCGAACCTTCGGGGATATGGGTTTAACGGACGGTTTAAAGATTCTTCTAACAGTGAATAAGAAAAGTATGGCCGTTGAGGAGTAAATCAACAGAGCCAGTATAGAGGCATCACCACGGATAAGACTTATAACCGCAATGATTACGCCCGCGCCGGGAATAAAATAAAACCACCGGTTATTTTTGAGAAAAACATACCCCAGCAAGACAAACAAGTACAGGGCGCACAAAATCATTTCCCAGCCCGTTAACCATTTCAATGAATCGAAAATATTAAGTATAAAGCTCATCGTTCATATTCCTCCAATCGGTTCAATGTGTTTCGTAGTGAGCTTATTGGAGAAATATGAACGGAGCGTGAACTTAAAGAACAGAATCAGAAGGAGAGACAACCGGAAGTGTTACGGTGAACGTTGTGCCCACCCCGACCGTACTCTTCACCTCTATGCTTCCATGATGGAGAGCAACGATCTTGTGGGAGATGGCAAGGCCAAGACCATTGCCGCTCCGGTCTTCCGCCCGCGACTTGTCCACTTTGTAGAAGCGCTCAAAAATAGAGCTAATCTCCTCCGGCGCAATGCCGATCCCGGAATCGCTTACTGCTACGGCAATCTCATTAGGATGGGGCCGGCTGATCACGATGAAGACCTGTCCTTCGGAAGGTGTGAACTTGATGGCATTCCCGAGCAAATTCATCCACACTTGATTGAGTTGATCCTTATCTGCCGTTATTCGGACTGCAGCCCCTGAAGGAGACTCCATATCGACGCGGATGTTTTTGGCCGACCACTGGGGCTCACAAGAGACAATCACCCGCCGAATCTGCTCATCCAGGGTATAGGATTCCGCCTTGAACGGATGATGCTCCGATTCGAGGGAAGCCAGCTTCAGCAGATTGTCGCTTAGTCTGGATAACCTGTCACTCTCCGTAACGATAATATCCAAGTAGCGAACGCGTTCACCCTCCCCGATAACAAGATTGCCATCCCTAAGCGCCTTCGCAAAACCAGAGATGGAGGTTAACGGGGACTGGATTTCATGAGACACGTTCGATACAAAATCCTGCCGCATCCGCTCCATTTGTCTGATATCCCGGGCCATATCGTTAATGCTCCGCGAGAGGGTTCCCAGTTCGTCTCCGCGGTTTATTTTCAGCTCAACCTCGAAGTCGCCTTTGGCCAGCCGCTTAGTCGCATCCGTCATCGCTTGGAGGGGCTTCACCACATATCTGCCAGCAATGAGAATGCCCAAGCTTCCGATCGCGAGCATGAGAAGAAGGATGGTAAAGAACAAACGGATAAGCGCGCCTTCGTTCTTAGAAGAGCTCTGTAAAAATAAGGCATACTGTTTCCCTTCAGATACAAACGGAAGGCCGACAAACGTTCCGTTATCTTTTCCCTGCGAACGGTACAGCTCTCCCTGCAGCACCTTGCGCACAGATTCCGGGTTAATCTTGCCGGCCTTCCTGCCTTTGGCCGGTACATAGGATTTCACCCCGCCATTGCCGTCGTACAGCTGGAGGGTATAGGAAACCAATTCGGCCATATTATCCATTAATATATCCAAATCCGGAGGATTCGTCTGTTCATACACGCTTATGATACGATTGCCGGCCGCGAGCATATCGTTCTTCCCTGTAGCGTTCAGAGTCTTCTGGAATAGAGCAAGGGAGATTAACAAGGATGAGACCAGGCTGATGACGATGACGGCCAGAAAAGTCAGCACGACGCGGACATATAACGTTTTCACCCCGGATTCACCGCCAGACGATAGCCTACACTTCGTGCCGTTTCAATGCGGAAATGGCGGGCATCCCCGGCAAAACGTTCCCGCAGCCGCTTGATATGAACGTCAACAGTCCGGTCGTCTCCTTCGTAATCCATGCCCCAGATCTGGGTGATCAGCTGCTCCCGCGTGAAGATCTGCCCCGGGTGGCCGGCAAGCATGAATAACAGTTCGAATTCCTTTAGAGGCAAAGTTAATTCCTGGTCTCCCCGCATGACCTTATACGTTTTCCGGTTCAGTACGATATCCCCCAGAGGGATGACCTGGGAAGAGGCAATCCGGGATCGCCTCAGTAATGCCTTAACCCTCATCACAAGCTCCCCCGGATCGAACGGCTTCGTCATATAATCGTCGGTCCCGAGCTGGAAGCCTTTGATCTTTTGACCCGGTTCACCCTTGGCCGTTACCATCAGAAGCGGAATATCAGGATCACTTGTCCGAATCGCCTGGCATAACTCCCATCCGTCCATATGCGGCATCATAATATCGAGGATAACCAGATCGATTCCCGAACCTTTGATGATGGCATGTGCATCGATGCCATTATCCGCCTCAGCGAGATCGAACCCTTCATTCTTCAAGTAAAGGCAGATCAAGGCGCGAATATGCGGATCGTCATCCACGATAAGAATTTTGACCATATAAACAGTCCTCCAGCCTTTTGTATTCATAACCTCACTGGACTGATTCCATCAGCTCATAGAAATACTGGGAATCGTGAGTCTTATTAAGACTATACCAAGCATCTAATGTTTTTGTAGAGAACACACCCAGTGCTTTCAAGAAATGCGCTGCAAATTCCAAAGGCGCTATTCCTGAAGATGTGATCAGTTTTCCATCGGTTACAGTGGACTCCTTTTTATAATACTGTTCGCCCGTATAAGCGGGACAGATCATTTTTAGATATCCTAGATCATTGCTTGTATGACAGCGTGAATTCAGCAGTCCAGTTTGGGCTAGTCCTATTGTAGCACCGCAAATGGCTGCAACCAGTACCCTGTCCTGTAAACACCGCTCAACAAATTTTAAGATGGGGTGATGAATGGACTCTGTCCATGTATTTCCACCGGGTAAAATTAATGCATCTGTACTTTCAATGCTGCACTCATCCAGTTGGAGGTCAGGCAGTATTTTCAATCCGCCCATTGTAGTTACAGGTGTCTTTTCAATTCCCACGGTAACTATTTTGGATGGGGAGAGTCCCTTTCTGAAATATCTTCCCGAGTTCAGTTCGGAAGTTAAGTAACCTATTTCCCAGTCTGCCATGGTGTCAAATACATAAAGATATACCGTGCTACTCATTTGTAAATCCTCCTAATATATTATCAAGTGATAATCAATCATCAACATCGATCAATTATTATCCCTATTATAAAACGGCTTAACTGACAACTACTGTCAGTCAAGCCGTTTTATTTAATCATATATTATTTAGCCAATGAATTCTATTCACCGCCTATAGTCAGGATAACCGTGTCATACGGAGCCAATTCCATGGTGTGTTCTCCATACTCCGTATGGATCGTAGTTCTTTGCAGCTGGCCGCTATTGTTCATCACAACGAGCTTCTTACTCTCCGGATAATAAGCACACTCTGTATATAAGTTATCCGTAATGTACTTTGTCTCCTGCAGCTCATTGCCCGCATAACGAAGCAGATTCAGCAGCAATCGTGTATTTTCCCAGCTGAATTCGAAAGAAGGAAGATAGATTCCCTTACCTTTACCGAAGGCATGAGTGGATAGGGTTATGCTTCCGCTTGCTTCATCCATCACTGTAGCGGTCCCGTCGGTAAGATAAATGTTAGGCTTAGGTGTTAGGCTGGCCCCTTCAGGCACCAATCCCTCCTCCGCCTTCACCTCATAGGTCCATCGGCCATGTGCTACTCTTGAGCCTGTGTCCTCATCCAGACCGAGAACATGTGCCATTCTGAAAAAGCTGTCGTACCCGTTGACCGCCGAAGGCTGGTTAATACCGATAAAGGTACCGCCCTCATACACCCACTGGGTCAGGACGTCCACGCACTTGCTGTCTCTCCAGCAGTCCCCGCCGCTCCAGGCTGAACCGGCAGCGCCCGCATTGATCACTACATCACATTCTTGCAGCTTCCCCTGACGGATATCCTCGAAATCAATAAACTGCACATCTACCGGCAATCCGGATAAGGCCTCATTGATATGAATCAGATCATGCATGAGTGTTTCATGAAAATGGCCGGACAGCGTCCACGATCTCAACTTGCCCCAAGCATGCAGAATGGCTACCTTCGTCTTGATCTGATACGGCTTGCCCTGTTGATGCAGCTCTTGAATCTCCCGGAATTCACCCGCAATCTTCTCGATATAATCACAGAAATCCGGGTAAGGTTCTACCAGATGCAGGTATCCGCCTAGTCCAATCCGGTCGACCGGCTCGCGCAGGAGGGCCCGCCGGATATGAATCCAGTATTTCTTGGCATCCAGCGTAGGGTCCCCGCCCTCCATGAAGGTAGGCGCTCCGCCTAAACCAACCGGAAACAGATACGGATGCAGCCGGATCTCATGCGTATCCACTTTTACCCCGGAACACAGCCTTGCCTCATAGCCTGAGAACACGCATTTAATCATCCCGTCCAAGCCAAACTCCTGAAAACGGTCGTTGTACGGCTCCATGCCCACCCAGCTGTCATCATAAAAGACATACGCCAGCTTGCCGTGCTTATGCACAAGGTCAATCAATTGCTTGCCAAATCCGATGACAAAATCATTGATAAAAGCCATATAATCGAGCTTGCGCTGCTCAGCCGGGGTATGACTGACGCGGTATTTCCCGCCATTCACAAAATCCTCGGCCGACAGCGAATAACCGTATCTCTCAGCAAACAGATCAAGTGCTCTTGCACTTACCGTGAAGTCATATGAACCCCAGTCCGAGAACAGATGGCGGTTGCGCTCACTGCTGCCCCAGATCCAGGCGAAATTATAAAAAAGCGAAGTGAACCGGACAACCGTTGTTTCCTTATGCTGCAGACACCAGTCCTCTATCCAGTCCAGCAGATACTTTTGCGTGTCTGCATACATGGGATCAATCTGCATCAAATGCTCTTTATCCCAATGATTCGTGGTGTGATTGTACATGGAAATCTCTTCCCAGATCCGGTAGGCCATGAAGCTGACCGTGTATTTATGCCAAGGCGCAATTCCGGTAAGGACCACGTTTCCCGCTTCCCGTTCATAATTCCACTGTTCTCTGGGAACCTCCTCCCCGGTCGTCCGGTCCACAACCTGCCAATACTTAAACGCCTCTTTGGAATCATTCACTCTGAATTGTTCAGCAAAAAAATCCTCCATCAGATAGATGGATACATATCCCTGCACCGCTACCTTCGGATTCGTAATGAGAAAGCACTGCTGCAGCTTATCCGAATTGCGCGAAGCCCACACGTTATGATCCCTAATAATACAGAGGGTAGAATAGATGCCGTATCCTGCGTGGATAATCTCATCGGACAACTTCGTGCCGTCACTGTCACGGATGACATCGGCACCCCAACGTTCAGCGAGTTCCAGGGTCAGCGCCTCATAACCGGATTCTCCCGGCAGCGTAAAGGCTCCCGCTCTATGTTTGGACAACGTGTTCCCTCCTATTGAAGCATGTCGGACAGAAAAGCGAGTGCTAAACCTTGTCCCCAGCCCTGAATCCAGTCTTTGGGAATATTGCGGTACCCTTCCCGGTCCTTCATCACTGCTGTTCCGCCCGATACCCCCAGTACCCGTCCATCTTCGCTGATATGGTCCAGAATGCCTTTCAGGGCCTTTTGCACATATTTGGTATGGAGCGGATTGCCGTTACCCACCATCGCCGCCGCAATCCCGCAGGATGCAGATACTTCTTCATAGGATTCCACGTCATCCAGTACCGTCCGCCATAAGCCGTTCTCCGTCTGTACCAGCTTCAGCGCGGCCAGCTGATCACGCAGCGAACATTCCACGTCCATACACTGCGGATACAGATACCAGTCATTGAGCAAAGGTTTGACCTGAGACATGGTATAGGCACCCCAGGCATTCGCTCTCCCCCAATACAATCCGGACATGTGATCCTGCTTCATATTATTGTAGCCATGGAACCAGAACCCGGTGCTAGGGTCTTGCAGGTATTTGATGTGCCAGTAATATTGATTCAGGGCATCCTGGATCATCGCCTGGTCCTTCAGTTTGCTTCCCACCCGCAGCAGGAAAAAAGCCGCCATGAACAGCGTATCCGCCCAAGCCTGCTCCGGAAAATCATTCGATACGGATACCGTATGCTGCAGCACATGGTCCCCGAACCTCAGCGCATGATTCTGGAGATAATCCACCTTGCTCATCACAATATCCCAATATTTCTGGTTGCCTGTCTCTTCATACAAGGTGATCAGCATATGGCCCATGGCACAGGTGTTCACCGTCCAGTCCGGCAGGCCAAGCTCTATATATTCATCCACCCACTGGATCAGCATGTTCAGATAATCCTTATTGCCTGTGGTCTGATAAGCTCTGGACACCCCATAATACGCCACCCCGCAAGGCCATTCCCACGTTAAATCCATGGCCAGGGTTTTTCGGGTCACTTTGTCGATAATGCGTAGAATTTCTTCCTTGTCATACGTTAATTTATCCATCTTAATCCCCTCTCTTGTCGAACACTTCATATCCGTCCATATGCGTGCAAGCGCTTTACAGACTCTATTGTAAGCAGTAAAATGGTCTACATCTAAGCATATTCGCAGTAAAAGTGTGCAGTTTCGACCATTTATGTTAGGGAGAAGGAGTAGCCACAGATGCCCAGAAAAAAGAAACCCGTCATCGAGTACCGCCACTACAGCCTGCCGATCCATTTCCCTATCCTGCTGCTGAGCGGAGACCGCTGGAGGATTTCCGATATCAAATCTGAGCATTTGCATTTCCATAACCATTTGGAGATTGGTATTTGTTATTCAGACAGCGGCATCATGGAGATCAAAGGAGAAGCCGTCCCCTTTAAAGCCGGGGATGTGACCTTTCTCCCCCGGTATCTTCCCCATACGACGTACAGTTCACCGGGTGAGGCCAGTCTGTGGTCCTATCTCTTTTTCTCCCCGGAGGATCTGTTCCAGCATTCCTTCAAAAGTGCCTACAGCAGCTTCGAACCGAATCTGTGGCGGGTGCAGGGGAAGAACTGTATTTTGAACAAGGCGCAGTATCCCAAGGTCTATTCCCTGGCCACATCCGTCGTCGAGGAATTGAAGCAGCAGAACCCCTACTATCAGGAAAGTGCCTACGGCTTGTTGTTATCGCTGTATATCGAACTCCTTAGAATCCATTCCACGAATGAAACACTGGCGGAACAAGACACCGAGCATAGCCTGAAGGGCGATTTTATCATTTCCCCGGCTTTGGAATATATCACCACAAACTACATGACCCCCATGACCATCAGTTTCCTGGCAGATCTGTGCCACCTGAGCACCACACATTTCCGCAGAAAATTCCATGAGATCATGGGCACCGCCCCTCTCGATTTCCTGAGCAGTACCCGGATTGAAGAGGCCTGTAAGCAGCTTAAGAGCACGGAAAATTCCATTCTCTCCATCTCCGAACAAGTGGGGTTTCACTCCATTTCCAGCTTCAACCGCTCTTTCTCCAGGCTAATGGGGGTGTCACCCAAGGAATGGCGTAAAGGTGCACAGTCCGAGGCGCATTCCGCGAAGGCGTCTATTCTGGAGTATACAGGGTGGGTGTAATCCGGCTCACGGATTGTGAAGTTCTCCGGGCTCCTGCTTCGGCAGAGTGATAAAGATGACAAATCCAATGATAAATAACGGGATCACCGATAGAATACTTAGGTTGGCATTGCCCGTTAAGGTAGTTGTCAGAGACATAAGCGCAGGACCGATGATCGCCGCGAATTTGCCAAAGATATTGTAAAAGCCAAAGAATTCATTGGATTTTTCCTTAGGGATAATCTTCGCATAATAAGACCTGCTGAGCGCCTGAATGCCACCCTGAGCCGAACCAATTAACGCTCCAAGAATAAAAATATGCCAGACGGAAGTGATAAAGAAAGCCGCGATACAGGCAATGATATAGGTGAATATCCCCACAATAATCATCGTCCGGGCGGAGTAGGTTTTGGCCAGATTGCCGTAGAGAATCGCACATGGAAAAGCAATAATCTGGATCACCATCAGAATGCCAAGCAAGGAAAATGTGTCTAAGGCATCAGCGCCCAGAACGGACGTCGCATAAGGCACTACCATTTTAATAATCGTATCTACCCCGTCAATATAGAAAAAGTAAGCCAGCAAGAAAACAAAGACCATTTTGTGCTGTCTGATATTCCTGAAGGTGTTAGCCAGTCTTCTGAAGCTGCTCATCACCGGTCTGGGCTCAGGCTCAATATAGTGTCTCTGCTTCACGTCTCTGATCATGGGTATGGTCAACAGCCCCCACCAAAGGGCCGTAATGATGAATCCAATCTGATAACCGGTAGCCTTATCCATCCCCATAGCAAGAATCAAGAGCAGGCTGATCCCAAACGGAATAACGCTGGAGATATAGCCAAAAGCAAACCCCCGGGTCGATACCTTATCCATCCGTTCATCCTTCGTAACATCCACCAGAAAGGAGTCATAGAAAATGTTAGCTCCGGCAAAACCGATGGCTGACAGGATATAGAATACAATTAATAGCTGCCATTGTCCGCTCGCAGGTGCGACGAAGGCCAGCGAAGCGGTAGCCAACACCCCGATCATAGTAAAAAACACGAAGAAACGTTTCTTCGTGTCCTTGTAATCAGCTATCGTCCCTAATACCGGGCTGAGGATCGCCACCAGAATACTAGCGATGGAATTAAAATACCCCAGATCCATGCTGCTGCTCACATTCGTAAACATACCAAAGACTATGGGCAAAAGCGCCGTGGTCACCGCCATCGAATACGCCGAATTGCCGCAGTCATACAGAATCCATGATTTCTCTTCTTTGCTAAGCTTCATCCAACATCCACCTCTTATCACTAGTTAATTACTGTTATATCACGTGATCATATGAGGCATGTTAAGCGGATGTAAAAATCACCAATGCTACCTATAACGTCTCCGTACTGAGTGTAAATCCTTCGATCACGACATCCTCGTCCACCTCGATCATGATGCAGCGTTTCCCTTGATAATTCACCTGCTTCACATATCTCAGGTCCTGCGGACTAACCGAGATGGTTGCGACCTTTGTCTCAATCTTAATGGACTTCGAGGTGAACTTCGGAATCACACTGGTAGCTTTAAGTTCGTAGTTTCTGTCATCGATGATCGTCTCGAACGCACGCTCCACCTTTTCCGCCGTCACATCCTCCACTCCGCTTACCTTCAGGACGCGTTCCACATCTTTAAAATCCAGCTTGGGAGCTTCCTCCTCCTCGTTATCTTCGATGACCTGTTGGATTTCCTCATACATCTGGGCAAGAGTGGTCGTATCGAGCTGTTCGCCCGCCACTTCCTTCACGATCTCCTCAAAGATGGTTCTCACTTCCAGAGCCGTTGCGGATCTTTCGGCATTTAAGACCTGCTCAATGAACTGAGGATCGGGATAATTCGATTTTCCCGTACAATACAGAATGCGGTTCACATCCGAATAGTTGTCCGTCACACTCGGATAAAAGAACCCCTGCTCCGGCGTACTGAGCTTAACAATGGGATCGACGATAATATTGTACTTAAATTCCCGCTCCACATAATCGAACATGAGGTTCTTGCGCTGTTGCTCCGTGGAATTCACGCTGCACAGAATGAACGGATGCGCGAACATCTCGTTCTTCTCACTCTCTTCGGCTTCATCATTTCTGGTCTTGGTCGGACGGTAATACTGCCCGCGCACAAAAGTGACCACCATGTCCTTTTCATACTTGGCATCTGCCAGCATTTTGTCCACCAGCAGCATCATCAGGTCCTGCCATTCTTCAGGATCACCTGTCACCAGGCCTTGGTGAAGCATGACCCGCGCCGGATCCTCCGCATCCTCCTGAAACTTCAACTCGAACAGCTTATGATCCAATTCACCGGTGAGCAGTTTTTTGAAATTGCCAATATACAGCTCCTGCTTCTCTCTGTCCACGAGGCCAAACGGCAGGCGCTCCCAATGATAAATCTCGTTCGTCTCCTTCATAATATACACGTTAAGAATATCAAACAGCTTGAGCATTTCATGGTCCAGCTTGAATTGTTTGCGAATGTGCGCGACTTCTTTCTTATTCATAATCGGTTCAGCAGCTCCTTAGTTGTGTTATGCCTTATTAGTATAAACGATAGGGGCGGAGATGGGTTAGACTACTTCCGTACGGAGCAGCCTCACACCTAGAACGACAAACCATGCTGAGAACAATAACTGAGAAGCGAATACCGCACCGGTCCCAATCAACCAGGGAAACGCGCCAATCAAGTCCATGATCCCAGTCACCAATCCCAGAATGGCTGTAAGCTTACCGATCACGCTTTTTCTTATGACGAGACACAAGATGATAGTAGCCATGCTCAGGATGATCGATACGCAGTGAATGCCGCCATAGTATATACTGAGGACCAATTTGTAGATATCAGGGGAGAGTTCAATACCATATACCGGATAGACCAATCGCCCCAGAATAATGACCAAGAAGATATTTACAGGTATGACGACAGCCAAGAGGCCACACCCCAGAAGGGTTTTGACCTTATCCACCTTCACCAGAATCCGGTACAAGGCAACGATGGAAGGGATCAACAATAAAGTGGCAAAGAACAGCAATTCGTCCGCCATCGCAATATTAGTCTTCCAGTTCTGCAGCCATGTCATCAGATCTGCATCGGATAGCGGAGGAATAGGCATCGGCAGAACAAATAGATACTGAACAAAAAAGAGAATACCCGAAAGAATCAATGAAATTCCGCCAAACTTAATCACACTGATTTTTGGTTTCATAGGGCTTATCCACTCCCTCTCGTCTAATCAAGTGAAACCTATGGTATTGATCCATAGCTGCCTTACTATCGTAATCTATATGGTTGGGTTTGGGATAGATCCCCCTCCGTAAACAACAGCATAAAAGCGGGTTCAGACTGGGTCTGAATCCGCTTTTTCGCTGTTTATTCCGAATTTAATTCGTAAGATCCGACTTCTGTAGCAGCCGTTGAATCAGGACTGCCACTTCTGCACGGGTGACATTGGATTTGGCCTCCAGTTTGTTACCGCTGCGGCCGCTGATCAAGCCTGCTTTGAAGGCCAGTGCGAGACTGTCCTTAGCCCAGTCTCCTACACTTCCTGCATCCTTGAAGCTGGCAAGCACGCTCGCAGCATCTGCAGCCCCGGTCCGCTCAGCAAGTCCGGTCGGCTTCATCGCTTTGGCAATAATATTCATCGCCTGCTCACGGGTGATTTTGGCATCCGGACGGAATGATCCGTCTTCGAAGCCGGTAATCAGACCGAACTCAGAAGCTGTTTCTACCGCTCCTGCATACCAGGCATCCGCAGATACATCCGCAAATGCCGTTTTTCCTTCCCCAAGCTTCAGTCCCAAGCCGCGTACGATAATTGCCGCGAACTCCGCCCGGGTAATATCAGAATTCGGATTAAATGTTGTTTCGTTCACTCCGTTAACTATCATACGTGAGCCCATATCATTCACCGCATCCTTAGCCCAATGGTTCTCCACATCAGCAAAGGTCATTGGATGCCAGACCACCGAATAGGAGCTGTTCGTCAGGCTGTTAATCTCTGCATAATACTTTCCGTCCTTCAGGATGATTTTGGTCGGTACATGCCGCACTGTTCCATCAGGGTCTACAACAATCCCTGTTGTAATCCGTTTCGGGTCAATGCCGGCCGGAAGTGCTACTGTCCGCTTAACATACGCGTTAAACCGGCTGATCTCCACTGTCGAATTGCTGTAAGTTCCGGTAATAGTGAAATCCAATGAAGGAGCAATGAGGGTAAAACCACCTCTGCTTGCTGCCCCTGTTATCACCTGGCTCATGGTCGTCGAAGTCTCACCAATGGTAATCTTCAGCTTGATATCTTCCAGCTTCACACCGGTACCGAATTGCTGAGCCATCGCCCCGATGTTGATTTCCTTGGCCGGCAAGATGTAGGAAGCATTATTCGTCTGAAGCACTAGTGTTGACGATACATTCTCCATGTTTTTAATCATCTGACCATTCAGTTCGCCGACGAAAATGTTGGAATCCAGCGATACCGGAATTGTAACCACTGCCCCGTTGCCTTCCGTATCCAGCTTCGCTTGGAGTTTGGATGGATCAACAGTGATAATAGTTGTTTTTATGGTACCGGTGGTTGTGGTCGTCGCTGTGCCTGCGTTCTCTTGCTTGCCGTTAACAAGGACTATTACTTCGGTAGTCCCCCCGGTGCCACTGGGCGTGCCGCCGGTATTGCTATTCGTGTTGCCTGGATCAGTGCTAGGAGCCGTCGTTTCAGCAACTACAACTGCTATCACGCTTCCATACTTCACTACCTTGCCGCCCGCATCAACTTCAGCAATACCAATTCTTTCACCATTCGCCGCAGGAACCAATCCATCACTTCCCACAAGCGTGTAGCCTGCAAGGATGTCTCCTACATTCGGCACTACGGCACTGCCTGTGCCAAAGTTCTTATAGTATAAATTATGTCCAGCTGCAGGTGCAGGTGTGACTGTGATTTGGGTTTTACCGTTATTGCCCGTGCCGCTTGGATCGCTGGCGCTCAAGTTGAGACCGCCAGCTGGAGCAGGCACACTATCCGTAAAGGTCAGTGTAGTAGCCGGTCCTGCCGGTAAAGAGCCACTGGCAGCCACCCTTACTTTAACGATATGATTGCCGCTTAAATCCGGCAGGTTAGTACCGTCATACCGTACATAAGATTTATCATCTACTGCAAATTCCATGCTCGTATCGAGACCGACAATCGCATTGTTCTGATCGTCAGCTGTGACTTCAGGTGCGGCTGGAATGACTGCATTGGAGTTATGCACGGTAACTTGAAGAGCAATGGAAGCAAAGGATGTTGGCGTCGCCTTTACCCGGATGTAGTAGGTATCAGGGGCAAGGCCGGTTATCACAGTATCCTCCACAATTGTCCAAGAGCCTGCGCTGCCTTTCTTGTACTCCATCTGGAGTGTCACATTCTGAATGGAACCGTTGTTAGCCCCGCCGTACGTGATATCTGTGACAGTCACTCCAACCGGAGCTGCAGAACGGGACGGAACATTCAGCGTCTGCGCCGTACTGTCTGTAGTCGTCGTGCCGTTGCCCTTCTTCACGATGCTCAGCGGTGTTCCCAGCCAGCTGCTATCGATCGCCAGCTTGCCGTTAGCGTCTGCCGTGACTGGATTACCATTCACGGTGTAGGAACCGTTTGCCGTCAGGCCGGTCAGCTGCTCGGCCGTGTAGTCGATCACTGCCGCCGGGGTGATTTCCGGTGTGGCCATGTACGCGCCGACCGTCACTTGTACGGGAGCTGAAGCGAATGTTGTTGGCGTCGATTTTGTCCGGACATAGTATGTGTCCGGTGAAAGTCCGGTTACGCTTGTACCCGTTACGTCTGACCAAGCCCCTGCGGAGCCTTTCTTGTACTCCATTGCAGTGCTCACATTCGTGAGTGAGCCGTCGTTCGCATTTACTGCTGTTTCATTCGTCTTGCCGACACTGCTTGGTGCCGCCGGACGGGACGGAACATTCAGCGTCTGCGCCGTGCTGTCTGTAGTCGTCGAGCCGTTACCCTTCTTCACGATGCTCAGCGGTGTTCCCAGCCAGCTGCTGTCGATCGCCAGCTTGCCGTTGGCGTCTGCCATGACTGCATTACCGTTCACGGTGTAGGAACCGCTTGCCGTCAGGCCGGTTAACTGCTCGGCGGTGTAGTCGATCACTGCCGCCGGGGTGGTTTCCGGTGTGGCCGTGAACATGTCAACCGTCACGCTTTGCGCTCCTGACGCAAATGCCGACGACGTTGCTTTTGTCCGGACGTAGTACGTGTCCGGTGCAAGTCCGGTTACGCTCGTGCCCGATATGTTCGTCCAAGTCCCTGCGGAGCCTTTCTTGTACTCCATTGCAGTGCTCACATTCGTGAGCGAGCCGTCGTTCGCATTCACTGCTGTTTCATTCGTCTTGCCGACACTGCTTGGTGCCGCCGGACGCGACGGTA
>NZ_LVYZ01000062.1:0-56087 GCF_001909095.1 Paenibacillus sp. P46E | reverse complement strand
CTGATGCCCGGAGGCTGCGCCGCAGCGGACCGGATTTCACCCAACATGGCTTCGGGATTACCTTCCGAGCCGGAAGATCCGATGTTCATTCGCTCCAGGTTCCCCGTTGTCGCAGTCCCGCCGGTGCGCTCGCTTCTGTACCCCTCCGGTGCGGAGTGTTTCAGTGGCGCTGGCTTTTTCCGGGCTTGAAAGACTTTGCCTTTCAGCCCTGTCGGGGCTGGAATGGCCGGCAACCCCTGCCGGGTCTTCTGCTTCTGCTTCGCGAAAGCCCCAGCAGAAACATCCACCGCCTGGGCGTAGGCGTCCCCCATCTCTGTCGGCTGAACCCGGGTCAGCTGATCGAGGATCTGTCCGGGATCCTCTCCGTGGATGTTCACCTTCTTGGCCTTGGCCGGCTCTTCCTTTCCGTCTCCGGCCAAAGCGCCCAACGCATCTCCGAGCGAAGGCTCCTTCGCGGCTACATTGGGTGCGGGTCCCCCCGAAGCTACCTTACCCGGCTTCGATTCCTTTTCCGCCTTGGCCTCTTTGCCTTCCTTAGCTTCTTTAGGATCCTTTGCATCCTTACCTTCCACCGGCTGTTCTTTTCCCATCTGCCTATTTAAACCCGTTGCCTCTTCTTCAGCTGACTGAGGAGCTTCTACCTTCTCTTTACCGGCCAGTTGCCCTACATCTGCTTTCCCCTTGCTACCTTCTTTGCTGGAAGGAGAAGTTCCTGCCAAGGATTTCACCCACGTTTTGAGTGTAGTGGCAGTCTTTGCTCGAATGCCGGACTTTTCATTCTGCTCGGCCTTCGGCTCAGTCTGAGCACTGACTGGTTGTGCCGTTAGTGCAGGTTCTTGCACCTGGGGCTGCTGCTTACTTGCAGACGGCTCCGTAGTGGCTGAAGGTGCCAATGGATCCGTTTCCGAAGAAGCAGGCTCCTGCTCAGCCCGGGAATTCCCCGCAATTCCCTGCCCTTGCTCACCCTGCTTCGCACCTACTGCCTCGCTTGTCTGACTACCTTCCTTAATATCCTTTAAACTGGATAACAACTGAACCACGGCCCGGTTGCCCAGGGTACGCTGAAGCGCCAGCTTGTCTTCCCGGCTTAAGGATGCCGGATTCTGCCGGATACGCCGGATGATCTCCACCGGGTCCGGCAGCTTCGTTGCTGCTGGCTTCACAAAAGCCAATGGATTGCTATATGGTTGATGGCTACCCGATGTTTTCTCTTTGTCCTTGCTTACGGTTGCATGGGTCTGCAAACGGATTCCCCCCTCTGTAAAAATTCGGTCCTATAGATTAAGTAAAATCCATAGCGTTTTTTACAGCCGGGTTAAGAAATTAATCTATTCCGCCTCCCATCAACACAATACGCAACAGTACCGATGTTTAAAGCCAGGCAGGATAACAGTTACTTTTTCTAAACAACAAAAAGAGCATAAAACAGAGCCGTCAAGCACTCCACTCTATACCCTTCTGAGTCCTATCCTATGATTGATTACTATTACGACAAACAGTACTTCACAAGTGCATCGCGTACGCCATTATTATTATTGGTTCCCGTAATCGCGTCCGCTGCCGCCTTAACCTCAAGCGGTGAATTGTCCATAGCAATGCCGAGACCGGCGTATGTAAGCATGGAAATATCATTATAATAATTCCCGATGGACAAAACATCCTCTTGAGCAATGCCCAGCTGTACAGCCAGATTCATCAGCGCGTTGCCCTTGGAAGCTTCCGGATGCATTAAATCTACGAAAAACTCCCCGCTGCGCACAATGTTATACTGCTGCGTCCAGGTGCTCCATTCCCGCTGGGCTTCGTCCAGAATATCCGATTTGGTGAAGACCGTAAACTTGACAACCGGCTCGCGAAAATCCTCCCAGGCTGGAAGCGTCGCTGGTGCCACCCGAAAATGCTCGTACATATGATTAGCTTCCGTGGTCAGGTTAGCTACATTGTCTACATACATGTCAAAGGCAGTATTCACATCATAATGAATATCATGGGCACGGCAGTACTCAATATACGGGTCCAGTCCGCGGGCATCCAGTCCATAGATATGAAGTACCTCTCGATCCTCTACACGCACCGTAGCCGCTCCATTATGTCCCAGAACATACCCGGCCAGTCCCATCTCTTCCATTAAAGGAATCGAATTCTGCGGGCTGCGCCCTGTACACAGGACAATCAGCCCGCCCTTCCTTGTCACTTCAGCGATAGCCTCCTTATTTTCAGAGCTCAACTGGTGATCGTCATTCAGGAGCGTGCCGTCCACATCCAGCGCAATCAGCTTGTATTTCATACCCCACCATCCTTGTTCGTCTTTATCTGTATCTAACCATTGTATATTACATCCGTTAACAGGGACTGTTAACTTAATCAACCGTGGATGACCCTCCACGGTTTTCCTTATGTTTCCGTTTCCCCACCGCTAAGCAGCGCCAGTTCTTCAGCAGTCAACTCCCGGCAAGCCCCGGGTGCCAGTTGCTCATCCAGCTTCAGCCCGCCCATTGAGACCCGCTTCAAGAAAATCACCTTTTTGCCTACCGCGAGAAACATCCGCTTCACCTGATGAAACTTCCCCTCTGTAATGGTCAGTGAAATTTGGGAGAGGGTTTTGCTTCCGCGTTCCCTTCCCAGAATGGTAAGCTGTGCAGGCAAAGTCAAATAGCCGTCCTCAAGCTCAACACCTGCGGCAAAAGCTGCCACATCTGCAGCATCCACCTCACCCTCTACCGTAGCCTCATAGGTTTTCGGGACATGCTTGCGGGGCGAGAGCAGCTCATGGGCCAGTTGCCCATCATTAGTCAGCAGCAGCAAGCCTACCGTATCCTTATCCAACCTTCCGACTGGAAAAGGCTCGAACTGTGCATATTCCTGCTTAAGCAGGTCCAGCACTGTGCGGTCCCGCTTGTCCTCTGTGGCTGACAATACGCCGGACGGCTTATTCATCATCAGATAGATGAATTCACGGTAAATCACAGGCTCTCCGCCCACCTCGATCTTATCGGTGTAAGGATCAACATGATAACCGCTATCTTTAATCACGGCGCCGTTCACGGTAATCATCCCTTGCTTCGCCTGTTTGCGGATATCACTGCGTGAACCTTTGCCCATATGGGACAATACTTTATCGATCCGCTGTTTTTTTGCAGAAGTTCCTGATGCACTCATTCTTTACGTCCACCTCCAGCCTGCGGGATATTCATTCTTCAGCATACCGTCCTGCCATTTCCCCCAGCCAGCGCTGTAGCCGTCGACACAGACAAGAACGTAACCTTTGGCGGGCTTGCCAGGCCGTACCGTCAAGCGTTCCTCGGGAATAGACAATGTTTCCCCTTTCAGATAGGAGACCGCTTCGCTGCTCCCGCTGGATAATGAGAGGCTCCGGATACTTTCGGAGGGATGCAGCGCAGTAGCCAGAGGATGTCCTGGAATAAATCTGCCGCTGCGGATATGACCCGCATACCAGCCGGGACGAATCGTCTTTAGGCCGTCAAGTGCAGCCTTGGGCAGCGGTGAGAGATACAAATGAGTGCCGAACAGCACCGGAAATCCGGATGGCTGCCAGCCGAGCTGGTCGTCGGCGAATACGGAATACGCAGCTCTCGCAGCCTCTTCTCCCCCACCTTCAGACTGACGTCCGGATGAAGTACCGCTGAACTTGCCTGAGGTTCGTCCCCCTTTGCCGCCCCGTCCGCTTACCTCTCGGGCAGAACCAGCTTTCGCAGCGGCCTCACCCTTGCCTCCATTGTTCCGCGAGGAGGCGGAAAGTGTTCTTTCCGCAACAGCCTGGCCAGGATCGGATGCAGTCTCCTCCGGGGAACAGGGACTTCCGTTATGGCGCAGTACAGCCATAAAATGCCCCTCGCCCTTGACCTTATGCGGCCATAGCCGGGCAGCTCCGGACAATCCCTGGAGTCCAGTTGCAAAGGAACCTGTTCCGCCTACAGTAACAAGCGAAAACTCAGGATGAGTAGCCAAAAACTCACCGATCGTTCCTTCGTTCTCCTCCGTGGCAAAGGTACAAGTGGAATACACCACGGTTCCCCCCGGCTTCAGCGCTTTTACGGCTGAATCCAGAATGTCTCTCTGCATGGCAGCATACTTCAACGGCGTTTCAGGCTCCCACTGCTTGACCATATCTTCATCCTTGCGGAACATGCCTTCACCCGAGCAAGGCGCATCGATCAGAATACGGTCAAAGAAAACAGGAAAAGCCGCAGCAATCCGTTCCGGGCTTTCATTCAGTACGATTCCGTTGCGGACACCGTACAACTCCAGGTTCTTAGCCAGTGCTTTGGTCCGCTCCGGGTGAAGATCGTTGCTGATGAGAAGCCCTTCGCCCTTCAGCTTAGCCGCAATCTGCGTAGATTTACCTCCTGGCGCGGCACATAAATCAAGCACATGGTCGCCTGGTTGTACACCGAGAAGCTCTACCGGTGCCATCGCACTTGGCTCCTGAATATAGTACAATCCCGCATGATAATACGGATGTTTGCCGGGTCTCGCCCCTTCTTCTGTATAGAACCCGGTTGGGCACCAGGGAATTGGAGCAAGTTTAAAGGGGGAGAGAGAGAGCAGCTCCTCCACCGATATTTTTAAAGTATTGGCACGAATACCGCCATAAGGAGTCTCCTTGTACGACTCCGTAAATTGCTCATACTCCGGTCCCAGCATTTCCTTCATGCGCTGCATAAAGGTGCCGGGCAGTTGCACTGCCATGATGCCTTCCTCCAATAATCAAGGAACACCCCTGCGGGTGCTCCTGTGGTAGTCTTGCTATTCAGAATTTCTTATTTCCGGTGGACAGTTATGGGTCTCTGCGGACCGCGGCGCTGTGGACGATTGGGTACAATCTCCCTACCTGCAGCGGTAGCTTCCTCTACCAGAATCGGGTCAATCAGCTCAATCGTGAGATCATAATATTCAAACGGCTGGTCCGTATAGGAGTCTAGCTTACGGGCATAATCTTTAACTTCATGGACCAGCTTGGTAAGATTGATACCCAGAGTATCCCCAGGATACTTCTGCAGCACCTCATACGACCGGTTCAGCATCATTAAGCCGCCGCGCACATTGTTGTTCCGGAAATGATACAGACCTACTGCAGTCTGCAGCAGAGCCTTGTATAGCGGATCACGTTTCCTGGCCAGCCACAGCTCTTCAAGTACCTCATGACATTCAAAATAATCCCTGTCCCGGTTGAAATAGACCAGGTAAGCAAGGTACAGCGGTTCATAAACCATCCGGCTGGCTGTCCTTCTTGGCATTCGACAACAACTCGCGCACATGATCCAGCAGGTCCTTCATCGCTTCCATATCCTGTGCCTGCCAGATCTGATTGAAGCGTTCCTGGCTTTCGATGGCTTCATTCACCAGATGGTAGAAGTACAACTGATGTATGGCTTTTAGAAGCTGGGTCGTTGTATTCGAATTTTCCTCGAAGGTTTTTTGCGCCTCCAGAATCTCTTCACGGATACTGGACATTTCACTGTCCAGTATCGACGCGGCTTCCGCAGCCGTCTTCAGGCGCAGACGCATTTCATCAGGCAGGCTTTCCCGGTATTTGTAATTCAGGGAATGCTCAATGGTTGCCCAGAAGTTCATAGCCAGTGTACGGATCTGAATCTCGGCGAGCACAATCTTTTGCCCCAGGGCTGTCTGCACCGGGTATTTAATGATCATATGAAAACTGCGGTAGCCGCTTTCCTTATAGTTCGTGATGTAATCCTTCTCGTAAAGAACCTCAAGATCCTTGCGGGCCCGGATATATTCGGCCACTCTGCGGATATCCTCCACGAACTGGCACATGATGCGAATGCCGGCAATATCCTCAATCCCCGTTTCCAGATCCTCCATTTTTACATTTAAGCGTTTGGCCTTCTCCAGTATACTTGACAGCCGCTTGACGCGCCCGGTTACGAACTCGATCGGTGTATACTCTTCTCTTTTCTTGAGCTCCGAACGCATTGTTTTGAATTTAACCTTCAATTCCTCCACAGTTTGTTCATATGGAAGTAAAAATGTTCCCCAGTCCCTGACGTCCATCGCCTTCGTCCTCCTGTCCATTCATCCTTCAGTGATGATCAGCGCCCACTGCTTCCAGGATATGAGAGAATCCGTCCCGCCGCAGCAGCTTCCGTAATCCGGCATGCACTCTGCGGTTAACCTCCGGTCCTTCATAGATGAGAGCTGTATAAATTTCGACCAGACTCGCGCCTGCCCGGATCTTGTCATATGCGTCCTGGCCGGTAAAAACCCCCCCCGAACCAATGATCGGCAGCTTACCTCCTGTCTGGCGGTAAATCCTGCTTATAATTTCAGTGGATCGGTCACGTAGCGGCTTGCCGCTGAGCCCCCCTGTCTCTCCTGCCTTGTCACTCTTAAGCCCTTCCCGGCTGAGTGTGGTGTTGGTGGCAATCACACCGTCCATTCCGGCATCAGCGATTGTATGTACCATATATTCCAGTTCGCCGTCGCTGACATCTGGCGCGATCTTGACCAGCAGGCTTTTGGAAATGCCGCTCTGTTTGTGCTGAAGCTCCATTTCCTCCTTAACCTGTGCAAGAAGATTAGACAGCTCGCTGCCATGCTGAAGACTGCGCAGGTCCGGCGTATTCGGCGAGCTGATATTGACCACAAAAAAATCACCGTACGGATATAGCGTACGGATACACTGGCGGTAATCCTCATGTGCCGATTCATTAGGCGTTGTTTTGTTGCGCCCGATATTCACCGCGACCGGAATTCTTCGTTTCCCCAGCGCCTTTAGCCGCCGTGCCATCGCATCAGCACCTTCATTGTTGAAGCCCATCCGGTTGATCAGCGCTTCGTCAGGCAGCAGCCGGAATAACCGCGGACTGTCGTTTCCGGGTTGTCCCTTCGGTGTCACCGTGCCCACTTCCATAAATCCAAAGCCAATGGAAGAAAATCCTCCCACAGCCTCAGCATTCTTATCCAATCCTGCCGCAAGTCCCACTGGAGTCGGAAAATGCTGGCCGAATAAATCCACTGCAAGATCGGCGGTCTCGGGAACGCCGTACATAAGACGCATCGCACTATTGCCACCGGGCACCAGATCTGATTTGTTCAGTCCGCTAATGACGAGATGGTGCGCTTTCTCCGGGTCCATTTTAAAGAAAATAGGTTTGCCTAAATGTCGATACAGCACCGTTCTCGCTCCTTCAAAGGGAATCCTTAAGTAGGTCAGGTGACTCCCCGATTCTGTAGGTTTCTTCTTAATTTTAGCTGTTTCTGGGGGAAAAGAAAAGTTTTTTACCGGGCGGCGCTTCCGTGCGAAATGCAGAGTATAGTAATTTTGTTGTAAACGCATTACAATGTAAGGGTAATCAATGATAAATAGAGAAAGAAGGATGGCCAATATGTCTACAAAACGCAAACCTCCAACACTGCAGCAAAAAAAAGAAGAAGTCAACCGCAAAGCCATACTATGGATCAGTGTTAGTCTGGTGCTGCTGGTTCTTCTAATTGTTGTTCTATTTATTGTTGCAGGAAATTAATTCAGCCAATGGTAGACTTTGTTGGGGTTGGTCTGATCTAGCGGTGTGCCGGACGGAAAACGTTCCTCAGGCAACAGCAGTCCGTCAGGCAGAACCCCTTTACTAATCTGGACCTTCGTCCCCATTGGTACCATTGCGAACAGTTCCTCCACATCCCCGCGTTTCATACGGATACACCCCAGAGACTCATCCTTGCCGATGCTGTCCGGCTCATTTGTGCCGTGTATGGCATAATTTGTGTTCGAAAGCTGCATACCGCGGCTGCCAAACTCCCCATTGTCATGCCCGTTCGGATTGACCACCTTATCCGTAATCGCAAATTCTCCTTCTGGTGTCCTGTTCCCCCCAAGTCCAACCTCATAATTCCGCAGAATGATACTGCCGCTGGTTACTGCCAGACGGTGATTTTGTTTATCCACGATAATTTTCAGCGGACTGCTAAAAAAGGGTTGGTGCGTCTCTTTGCTTTTACCAGTCTTGGTACCCGGACTCCCTGCTTCTTCACCCGCTCCCGTCGTTGGCACAGGTGAAGCCGTACCTGCTGAGGATTGGGGCATCTGCGAATTTAATGCCCCCCGAAGCGCACTGAATTCCTGCTTCATGAGCGGCGTCGTCCCCCCGAGATAATTCCCCGGAAAAGGTTTGGCCAGCTCCTTTAACGATTTTGGCAACGTACCCTTACTATTCTGATAAGATCGGATGGCGCTCCAAAGTGCTGCTAATTCTTCCTGTTTATCCTGCCATATCGCCGCCTGTTTCTTCAGCCCTCCTGCTTCCGGTGGTACACAGGCACAGGCAGCCGGGTCATAAGACTGGTATACAGCCTTCCCTTGCTTGCTCTTCTCAACTGTAGCCACAAGGGGCAGGTTACTCTTCCAGACCAGCCAGCGTCCCGACTTTTTCATAGCAAGAACTGCTGTTTCAGAAGCAGCCTTCCGGCTCTGTATAATCTTCACCAATGCCTGGCCCGCCGATGCCATATCTTCACCTGTTGCCGTAAAAGCCATGGACGGTTGAGCTGAAGTTTCAGTTGCGTCCTTTGACGGTTCCGCAACCGCCGGCTCTTCCAGCTTACTGGAAGCAGCAGCCGAGGCGGACTCTCCGGATTCGTCCGTGCTTGCCACAGGGGCCAGCGCAGAGGGGATCAGCACGAGGAGAAACAGCATCAGCGCAAGGAATGTCCGGCGCATCCGCAGCCTGGATTCGCGCCGCTGCCGGCCCTCTCTAAGGAGACCCTCCTCATATTCACGGAGCATATCCGCCGGTACCTTACTATGCTCAAAGGCTTCATATACTTCACCCGCCTGGTTGAAACAATAGTTGGCCTTCCCCTGCTGGCCGTTTTTATAATATTCCTTACCAAGCAAGTACCATGCCATCTTGTTTTCAGGATGCAGTTGAACATATGCTTTGAGATGCTGCGAGTTTTTCATCGGGGCCTCCGCGAATTGTGAAGTACTTCAATCAATCTTTATATTCTATATCGGCCGAAGTATTAAAAAAAGACATCTCCAGCCGCATTTATAACGGCAAAAAGATGTCCTTTTGGAATAATAAGGATCAGCAGCAGGGTAAACCTTAGCTCTGACCCTTATCTTTTGCGCAGATACGAATAACCCGGAGGGCTTTAGCCCTCTTTATTAAAAGGCACGTCTGCAATTTTGATGGAGTCCGTTGGACATCCGTCAGCAGAATCCTGCAGATCATCGAACAAATCGTCAGGAATCGCGGTTACCCCGTGGTTGCCGTCGTTTTCGTAGATCACTTCTGCCAGGCCTTCGTCATCGTAATCAAAAATATCAGGGGCCGTCGCGCCACAAGCACCACATGCGATGCAAGTATCTTTTTCGACCCAAGTGTATTTAGCCATTTTATCTCTGCCTCCCGTTGAACAATACAGACTGCTGAAGCAGCCTGTTATTTTTCTCATATTAATATAAATAGAAAACAATATCAATGAAATTTCAGCACATTTCCATTTTTACCGTTTCATAAGGAACACCAATCGGACGTTGGAACCCGGCATGGTTCACTCCTCCGCAGGGTCTACTTTATGAAGATTGTCCTTCTGCAGCGAAGTTCCCCGCTCCTTGTGGTTACGCAGACGCGCTGAATGGCTGTCGCTGAGCATCCCTGCCGTAAGCACTGCATTCTCTCCGAACTTGTTACGCAGCATGTCCATCGTTTGGTTGAGCGATTCTTTCTTCGGCTGCCGCTGATAATCGAACAAATCCAGCTGAATTGCAGAATCCTCCTTGGCGGTTAGTCCATGCAGCGTGACTCCCAGCAGCCGCACAGGCTTGTCACCTTTCCAGTGCCGGGCAAACTGGTCACAGGCTGTCTTATAAATATCCTCGGCGCTTTCTGTAGGCGTCTCCAGCTGGCGTGATCTCGTGATGGTCTTCATATCCGGCGTGCGGATCGTGAGCTGCACCCCTGACGCTACCAGTCCCTGCTTCCGCAGCCGCCTTGCCACCTGGTCGCTCAGGTTCAGCAGAATCGGCCGCGCTTCAGTTAATCCGACAACATCACTCGGAAGTGTTGTAGTGTGCCCGATGGACTTGCTTTGCTCCCGTTCCGGATTCACAACGCCATAATCAATTCCATTCCCCGCCCGCTTCAGCCATGCGCCCATCACTCCAAAATGCTCCACGAGCATCCGTTCTTCTGCTGCCGCGAGTTGACCAATGCTGTAAATTCCAAGCTTACGCAGCTTCTCCGCCGTCTTGCCCCCAATACCGAACATTTCATTACAGGGCTTATCCCACAAAACACTCGGCACATCCCGCAGCCGCAGCACAGAAATGCCGTTAGGCTTCTTCAGATCGGAAGCAATTTTGGCCAGCAGCTTGTTCGGGGCAATACCGATAGAGCATGGCAGCCCAAGCTCCTCCATAACTCGCCGCTGGATCGCTTCGGCTATATCTAGAGGCGTACCGAATTGACGTGAACCGGTAATATCGAGATAACATTCATCGATCGAGACAGCTTCCAGGAGTGGAGTATAACTATATGCGATCTGCATAAAAGCGTTGGAGTACTTGCGGTAGAGATGAAAATCCGGCTTAATTAATAGAAGCGAAGGACAAATGCGCAGTGCCTTCTGCACCTGCATACCCGTTGAAATTCCAAGTCTGCGCGCAGCATAGGAGCAGGTAACGATGATCCCCCGGCGGAGCTCTACACTGCCGGCAACGGCCGTTGCTTTTCCTTTGTATTGTTCAGGGTCTTCTGCCTCATGTACAGAGCAGTAAAAAGCATTCATATCCACATGCAGAATGACTCTGCCGCTTGCCGGATAATAGTGATCCACATTCTGCACAATATCTACCTTCTTATCTTCAGGGTTTCCATTGTCAAATTCAGCATACCTCTTCTCCCGGCGCAAGGTCAACCGGACACAGGGCTCCTGTAAAGTTCTTTGTTACATTCCCGCGTAAAAATGCTATAATATAAAAATTCATTTACCTAAAACGTATGCTATTATGGCCCACCAAACCGAATCAAATGCTCAAACTTAAGGCATCTGCTAATGAAGCGAGTGTTGTTTGAAGCCGTTTCAGAAGTACTGCTCACAAAACTTTTAGGAGGACTCTCATGTCTAAGTCCATTTCCATCTTCGATACGACGTTGCGTGACGGCACCCAAGGTGAAGGCATCAGTCTGTCGGCGGATGACAAGCTGAAAATTGCCAAGAAACTTGATGATCTGGGTGTTCATTATATTGAAGGTGGCATCCCGGGGAGCAACAACAAGGACATTGAGTTTTTCAAAAGAGTCAAGGAACTGCACTTGAATGCCAAAATCACTGCATTCGGCAGCACCCGGCGCAAGAATTCCATTACCGAACAGGATGACAACCTGCAGAGAATGATAAATGCCGGTGTTCCGGCAGCCACACTGGTCGGCAAGACCTGGGACTTCCATGTTCACACAGCCCTGCAGACCACTCTGGAAGAGAACCTCGCCATGATCGGTGAGTCTATTGCCTATCTGAAACGTAAAGGCCTGGAAGTCATCTTTGATGCAGAGCACTTTTTTGACGGTTATAAGAACAATCCCGAATATGCTTCTGCCGTCCTGACAACGGCCCGCGAAGCTGGCGCAGACTGGCTCGTAATGTGCGATACAAATGGTGGCACTCTACCGAATGAGATTCAGGAAATGGTCTCCGGCATGGCCCTTAAGCTCCCTGGGGCTTCACTTGGGATTCATACCCATAATGACTGCGAACTCGCCGTCGCAAATACACTCAGTGCCATCAGTGCAGGTGCGCGGCAGGTACAAGGAACGATCAACGGTTACGGCGAACGCTGCGGAAACGCCAACCTCTGCTCGATTATTCCTACTCTGCAGCTCAAAATGGGGTATCACTGCATCCCTGGTGATTCCTTGCCCCAGCTCACTAATACCGCCCACTTTATCAGTGAGGTTGCCAATGTGAATCTGCCCGTCAATCAGCCATATGTAGGTAATGCTGCATTTGCCCACAAAGGCGGCATCCATGTATCGGCAATCCTGCGTGATTCCCGAACTTACGAGCATATCGCCCCAGAGCTGGTAGGCAACAAGCAGCGGGTGCTTGTCTCCGAGCTTGCGGGTCAGAGCAATGTTCTGTCCAAAGCACAGGATATGGGCCTCAGCCTGGATCCAAGCAGCGAGCAAGCCCGCAAGGTGATCGACAAAATCAAAACTCTGGAGCATCAGGGCTACCAGTTCGAAGGTGCTGACGCTTCCTTGGAACTACTCCTGCGCGAAGCCACCGGAGAGGTAAACGAACTGTTCACCTTTGAATCCTTCAAGATGCTTGTGGAGAAGACAGCTGATCGCCCCGTGGTCTCCGAGGCCTTTGTCAAGCTCAGAGTCGGTGGTGAGAACCTCTATACTGCTGCTGAGGGTAACGGTCCAGTTAACGCACTGGACAACGCATTGCGTAAGGCTCTGCTGACTTACTTCCCTCAGCTCAAAGACATGCATCTCTCAGATTACAAGGTGCGTGTGCTTGACGAGAAGGATCAGACAGCGGCAAAGGTTCGTGTACTGATTGAATCCAAGGATTTCAGTAACACCTGGAGCACCGTCGGGGTATCCAGTAATGTGATTGAAGCCAGCTGGGAAGCGCTGGTAGACAGTATGCGCTATGCGCTTCTGGGGCAGATTTCACTGAAGAATGATACCGAAACAAACAATGAGCCCAGAGGACTCGTGAATCACTAGTGAGCTAAGTGTTTTTTATGGACCAGTCCAGACAAAGCCCCTCGCAGCCGGGAATATCCCGTATTGCAGAGGGGCTTTGCCACCTAACCGATACCTGCTTGTTCAGGAACCCGTTAGGGTGATGATTTTCTTTTCAAGTTCTTCTGGAGACAGAAATCCCAGGATGACCTCGGAGACGACTCCGTTTTTATCTACAAGCACATTTGTGGGGAATACCATCCCTTTATATTTGTCGAACACCTCGCCCTTCAGATCATACATAATGGGAAAAGCCAGCATATATTTCCGGACAAAACGCTCCGCATTGGGCTTGTAATCCTGGCTGGTCACATTGATCCCGTAAACATCAAGCACATTTTTGTATTTTAGCGCCAATGCATTCAGTGTCGGAGCCTCCTGCTGGCAGGGATCGCACCAGGAAGCCCAGAAATTCAGCAGTACCGCCTTATCCCGTGAGCCGCCTACAGTATAGATTTTACCGCCTTCCTGAAGGGAAAACGCCGGGGCCACCAGCCCGGCTTTCATTCCACTTTCCGGTTCAGCGCTTTGCTGAATGGCCGGGACTGCTTCCGGCTCCGATTTTGTGATTCGCTCCACCGCCAGAAAGACCAAAAAAACAATGACGGCTAACACCGTTATATTACGTTTGTTTATCGCTCTCATAGTTGTTTGTCCTTTGCATGTGAGATGGTTTTCTCCTATTGTACCCCCAATGTCCATAGTTTCAAACCAGCTATGACCTGCAAAAAAAAGAACAAAAAAAGAGGATTCCGTCGAAGACGAAACCCTATGAAGAGAGAGGGGTGAACAAGTGACAGCATACCAGGGAAATATCCAGCCGATTAAGCTGAATACCTCCATACAGCAGGCGCTGGGGAAGCACTTGCTGTCCTGTTATCCGCATGAAGCATGCGGTGTACTGCTGGGTACTGCCGCAGCGGGGGGCATGCGCATTGACAGGTATCTGCCTCTGCGCAACGTAGCGCCTGACCCGCTGCATACTTTTGTCCCTGATCCGAAAGAATGGATTAGAGCACTCTATCTTGAGCCGGCGCCCGTTGGCTTATTTCATTCCCATCCGCATACAGCACCTTGGCCATCCAGCGCAGATATTCAAGGATTGGCTTCACTTGGGCCAGAATTTCAGATCTATCTGATTGGTTCTCCTGGTCTGAAGAGCGGGGAGCCTATGTGCTTGCACGGGTTTCAAATCCTCCGGCAGCAGAAACCCTCCGGTCAGCTAATCTATAAGCTGCTGCAATCTCCTGTCATGCTCTGCTGAGATAGGAGTATAGATCCCCCAGGGTCTCTACCTGTTTCTTCTGTGAAATCTCCCGCATATAGCATACCCACAGCTTTGCCGTCATTTTAGCATCCTCCAGAGCATTATGACGCCCCTGGATTGGAATGTTATGGATAGCCAGCAGCTCATCCAACATGTAGTTGCTGCGGTGAGGTTCCAGCCAGCGGGCCAGCATCATCGTATCCAGCACTCTGTGGGTTAGCTGAACCTTCGAAGTTTTCCATAGAGCCGCATTCAAAAATGATTTATCATGATTGCTTCCATGTGCGACCAGTACCTGCTGCCCTACAAAAGACATGAAATTATGCAGTCCATCCATTAATGAGGGTGCTTTGGAAGTCATCTCTTCCGAGATCCCGGTTAGCTTCGTAATATCCTCCGGAATATTGGTTTGGCAATTCACCAGCGTATAGAAGCATTCTTCTTCCTTAATTTCTTCCCCTACGACCTTAATGGCGCCAAAAGACAGAATCTCATCACCATGCTGATGGGAGAAGCCTGTCGTTTCCAGATCAAAGATTACCGTTTCCAGTTCTGAGAGCGGGGTATGCAGGACTTCAGGGCGCCGCTTCTCACGCATAAGTGATCTGATAAAGGCCATTTGCTGCGCGGTTTGCTGTGCCGTTTCCCCGCCCCTTATGGACGCGATGGCGGATGGCATTCCGCCCTGTCTCAGGTTGTTCCAGAATCCTCCGCCTTTGTTCGGCTCCTTCATAACTGCCTCCTTTCCGCTGACCGTAGCTGGCGCTGCAGGGCCTTGTGGAGGCGCCTGACCAGCAGCAGGCTTTCCCGAAGCGCGGACATGAGCTGCTTATTCTTCAGATCATTCTCAGCAATATAATCACTGCTGGACAATAATCCGTCCTGAACTGTATAAGGGGTATTCACACGCATGCGCAGAGCGGTCAAAAAAGCCCGCCGGATATCTTCCAGATGCTCGTACTTCCCCAGCTCTGTCAGATGCTCCAGCCGCTTCAATGTTGAACTGTCCCACACACCGTGCAGCAGCGACAAATGCCTGACGATATTGACCAAAGGAATATAGACACCATACTTAACGTCAAAGCCACCAGCATAATCACCAAAACGCTCTGTAAGTACCTGCCCCAGTAAATTAAGAGTTGCCTTATGACGGACTGTATTGCGAAGCACAGCCGTAGACAGCTTCATGTTATTCACAAATCCAGCATGGAAGGCTTCACGCCACTCCTTAGACAAAGCAATACTCCCGGCCACATGGCGCATATCTGAAGCGATAATGAGATAACGGATCGGCTCCCACTCAAGCTGGTTCATCCAGCCTTCCAGCTGCTGTTTCCATTCAGGCAGAGTCTTGCGCCACAAGGATTCGGAGCACATGACTTTCCCTTCGCATTTCTCATAGCCAACTTCCTCAAGCATATTAGCTAACATCACACCAAAAGCTTCAAAATAACTTTTCTTAAGTCCATCCGGCTCACCTTCAACAATTAGCCCGTTATCCTGATCACTCCACATTGTAGCTTCCTGTCTGCCGGCACTGCCGAATACAATAAAGGAATAGGCACAGGGAGGCGGGCCGTAGCCCGCCTCCTTCATCTGCACCTCACATATGTTGACTGCTGTCCCGGCAATCCGGTCATGCATATCATTGACCCGGGACATCCATTCCTCAATCGGAATAACGTTTAACTGCTCCAGCAGTACTTTTTGACAAGCGGTACGCCTTGCCTTAAGCTCCTGCGGCGAACCGGCTGTTACGATGGACAAATAACTTTTATCTTCGTTCCAATCTGCCATCTCCATCGAAGCCACACGGTCCGCCTCCCAACAAGTAAAGTGTTTAATTATTTAAGATTTAAGGGGTTTGGATTCTGATTCTGCGATCAATTTCATTTGTTCCGGATAACCGTAAGTACCATGCTCACTGATATCCAGACCCATCAATTCTTCTTCCTCAGTAACACGAAGTCCGATAGCCATCTTCATTACATACAGGATGATGAAGGACATTACGGCTACGAATATGAACGTACCCGCTACGCCGAGAATCTGTACCCCCAACTGGTGGAATCCTCCACCGTAGAACAAACCAGCCTTACCTACAAGTGCGCCTTTAGTGATCAGATCAGGTGCAGCGAACAAACCCGTGGAAACCGCACCCCACATCCCTGCAATACCGTGTACGGAGAAGGCATAGATAGGATCATCAAGTCCTGCACGTTCCAGCCACTGTGAAGTCATAAATGTAAATGCTCCAGCGATAAAGCCAATCAGAATAGCAGCCCAAGGCTCTACATATGCGCAAGCACCAGTGATAGCAACCAGCGCAGCCAGAACCCCGTTCAGCATTGCCGGAATATCCGATTTCCCAAAGTACAACCAAGATGCGATTAGTGCAGCCAGACCGCCCGCTGCAGCTGCAATGTTAGTTGTCAAAGCCACATGTCCGAAGAAACCGCCCATAGGGGACAACGCACTGCCTGGGTTGAATCCGAACCAGCCAAACCAGAGGATGATTACACCAAGTACAGTAAATACCTGATTGTGACCTGGAATGATAACAGGTTTACCTTCTTTATTAAACTTGCCAAGGCGTGGCTTAAGCAAGATGGTTGCTACTACTGCAGCCGTTGCACCTGTAAGATGGACAACGGTCGAACCTGCATAGTCCTGCATACCCAGTTCTGACAACCAGCCGCCGCCCCATACCCAGTGGGCAACAACCGGATAAATCACGATAGAGAACAATATCCCGAAAACAATGTAGACGCTAAGTTTTGCCCGTTCTGCCATACCACCGGATACGATAGCCAAGGAGACTGCCGCAAAAGCCATTTGGAAGAGGAACTTAACATTTAGGGTTACATCGGAGAAGGCGAGAGAATCAAATGAAGCACCTTGGGTATCCCCACCGTACAGGAAACCTGTGGTTCCGAAAAAGCCATTCCCGTTACCAAATCCAAGACCAAAACCGATAGCCCAGAAACACAAGCTTGCAATTGCAAGCGTCAGTACCGTTTTGCCGGCAACGTGACCGGCGTTCTTCATCCGGACTGAACCGGCTTCAAGCATTGCAAACCCCGCTTGCATAAAGAATACCAGAATGAAGGCCAGGAAAGTAAACACTGTGTCCAATCCGATTTGCAAATCCGGCGCTGTCGGGCCGTCAGCCGCGAATGCGCTAACCGGATAGGCCATCAATGTAATCATAGCCAGAAACATCATCAACATCTTTTTCTTCATCTTAACCCCACTCCCCAATGTTATATTTTCTAACAAATCGTGAAACTCTTAATGTCATTATAATCAGAAGTCAGGTAAATTGACAAGACTATTTTTTTGAATGTTTTATTTTATTTATGGAAGCTCATGTTTATCTAACCATCGGTATCATCCTCTCCATCTTTCGGATAAGCCGCGGAATTTCCCAGCTTCGTAAAAGGAATGCCATGATAGCGGATACATGGAAAGCAATATATTTGAATCATTTATATGTATTTTTATTAATTTTTCATTGAATCATGTCTTATGGGACTATTTTTTTAGCACAACACTTCTTGGAGAAATACTTCACATGTCATGTTATTTATTGAAATAATGGAATTCAACCCTTCCTGACACATTGAAAACTCTTACTGTAAGAGTACGTTAGCCGTGCATTGAGCGCGCTTTGTCAGCATATACTTAAAGTAAGCGTGACGTTTGACTGTCTGGTTTTTATTTTGGTATCATTAAGTATGCTCTATTATATAGAAAGAAAAATATTAAAATTCAAAAGAACTTCAGTTCTTTCATCGAGGTGAGAACCCATGGGGATATGACCCTTTACCGGATCGGCGAGCTGGCCAAAGCTGCCCAAACCAGCGAACGGACGATTGATTATTACACAAAGCTGGGACTCATTGTACCGGAATCAAGAAGTGATAAAAATTACCGGCTATACAGCCATGAAACCCTGGTTGCTTTGGAACGTATTAATCAATTAAAGCAAGAGAAATATACATTGGACGAGATCAAGACCATGATGAGCAAGTGGAATGAGGCCACACCTGAAAATGACGTCTCAGACCGGTTGGTCGAGCTTGAGCTTCAAATGCAGCGCCTGGAGCGTGAGGTAAAGGCACTGGAGCCCGTCATTAGCGGTTTGAAGCCCGGTCAAGCCAGACGTGCACTCGCAGCCCTGCTTCCTCAAGGAGTCGCCTGCATGGAGGCAATCAAGCTCCTGCTCACACAGGGTCCGCCAATGTAAGAAAACCGCTTAATAAATCACTTCGGAGGAATGACATATGAATTCTTTTATGTTTCTATTGGTAATAGTCGCTTTTCTATTCTCTTTATGGGCCCAGTTCCGTGTGAAGGGCAACTTCAATAAATGGGCCAAGGTAGCCAACACAAGCGGAATGACCGGTTATGATGCAGCTCGTCGCATGCTCGATGCAAATGGCCTGGGTGATGTGCCGATCGAGCCTGTGCGCGGTTCCCTTTCCGACCACTATGACCCTATTCACCGGGTTGTCCGTTTGTCAGAGCCCGTGTATTATGAGCGCTCTATAGCCGCCATTTCCGTAGCCTGTCACGAGGTAGGGCATGCAATTCAGCATAAAGTCCATTATCCCATGCTTACGCTGCGTCACCGGATGTTCCCAGTGGTCAACTTCGCCTCGGGAATCGCACCCTTTATGCTGCTGGCGGGTTTTCTGTTTAGTTCCTTTAACCTCATTGGTCTTGGCATCATTTTCTTCTCCGCCGCTGTTGCCTTCCAGCTTGTAACGCTGCCAGTTGAATTCAATGCAAGCAACAGGGCACGTCAGGTCATGGTAGAGCAAGGCTTTATCCGTAATGAGGAAGAACGCGGTGTAGCCAAAGTACTGAATGCGGCAGCTTTGACATATGTAGCGGCTGCCTTGGTATCCTTACTCGAACTCCTTCGTTTGATCACAATGTTCCTGGGAAACCGCGACTAACCGCACGTTGACCTTATTCATAACAATACCCCGGAGGCTAAGAGCCTACCGGGGTATTGTTATTCCTGTTTTCGAAATAGGTCAGCAGAAAAGTCCGAAAAGACCGGGCCACCAGCGGCAGTTTCCCATCGGCTCTGTGAATAAGGCCTACCGTCCTCGTTATAGCCGGGTCGACGATCCGAACCTGGGCCGGCTGCATCGGATTGGTCTGATATAGCGCCATCTCCGGCAGGAGACTTACTCCCATTCCTGCAGCAACCAAACCGCGTATCGTGTCTGTTTCTCCGCCCTCAAAAGCGATTTGCGGCTTAAACCCTGCCTGCAGGCAGGCTTGCCATACAATGGGCCTCAGGGAGTATCCCTGGCTGAACAGGACAAACTTTTCTTCCCGAAGCTGTTCAAGACGGATGAACTCCTCCCCGGCTAAAGGATGATTCTGAGGAAGAATCGCGAACAACTCCTCGGTCATGACAATGTCTCCAGCGACATGTCCATCATCCTCCGGAAAAGGCGAGATAAATGCCAGGTCCACCTCTCCTGAGATCACATCCTTGATCAGAGAAGGATACGCCCCCTGCTTAAACCGGAATTTTACATGAGGATAATGCTTGCGGAATTCAGCAACAATGGTTGGTATTAGATGAGTTCCCAGACTGTGGGGAAATCCGATACGGATCTCGCCGCGTTCCGGGTCCAGAAATTCATGAACCTCAGCAACGGAGCGCTCCAGTTCCTTAAGCACGGACTCCACTCTTTTGCAAAAGAGCTGCCCCACTGGGGTCAACTGCAGGTTACGCCCCTTTTGCATGAACAAGTCAACACCCAGCTCCTCCTCCAGCTGATGAATCTGGCGGCTGACTGCAGACTGGGCGACATGCAATTCCTCCGCCGCTCTTGTTACATGTTCCTTCTGGGCCACCTTTAGAAAATATTGCAGCTGTCTGAGCTCCACTTGAGCACCTCCCGTTATCGTCGGCTTCTTTTAAAGATGCGAATTATGAGTCCATAGAGAAAAAAGCCGGCAGCCAGCCCGCTGAGATGGGCCATCCAATTCACATTCGGAGTCGCAAAGGACATAATGACCCCCATCACCAGAAGGCCGTAGAGCGTCTTGCGTGAGCTCTCGTCCATCATCTCCCTTTGGATCAGAGCAATATATAGAAACGCACCATAAATAGCATAGATTGCCCCTGAGGCTCCCACGGAGACCATCACTGTATCCACAACCGAACGGCTGCTGATCACAACGGACAGATAATTGGCGATGTATCCGCCAGCCATATAGAGCAGGGCATAACGCCACCAGCCCATCAGGCGCTCAAGCGGGGGAGCAAATACCAGAAGTGCAAAGCAGTTGAAGAATACATGAGCAAACCCGTTATGTAAAAAGGTTGCTGTCACATAACGCCACATTTCATCCTTTTCCGGCCCCGCATTTAAGGTCGCCCCAAACTTCTTAAGCGTCTCGAGGTTAGTCGAACCCCCATTGACCGTCAATACAATGAACATAAGTACATTTAGCAGAATCAGAATACAGGTTACCGGATAATAACGGATGTACCCTTTCCATTTCTCGTACCTTATGAATATCATAGCACCATCCCTTATGTAACATAATTTGTCCTCGTTGGACATCCAGCTTCTAAAAAGATTATAATTTATGATGGCAGTAAGAATCCAATCATGCAATTCAAGGAGGAAACAAGGATATGACGCAAGAAAGAACAGGTGTAGCCACATTCAAGGGCAACCCCATTACACTCGTAGGGCCTGAGCTAAAAGCCGGAGACACCGCACCTGATTTTGTGGTAAGCAAGAATCTTCTGGAAGAAGCTTCCCTCAACGATTATTCCGGCAAAATCAAGCTGATCAGCGTTGTGCCTTCCCTGGATACCGGAGTGTGCGATGCGCAGACCCGCCGCTTCAACACTGAAGCCGCTGAGCTCGGTGATGATGTGGTCATTCTAACTATCAGCATGGATCTCCCGTTCGCTCAAGCCCGCTGGTGCGGCGCAGCCGGTATTGACCGTGTTGTAACACTGTCTGACCACAAAGAGGCATCCTTCGGACAAGCCTATGGCGTGCTGATCAAGGAATTCCGTCTGGACATGCGTTCTATCTTTGTTGTAGACAAAAACAATACCTTGGCCTATGTAGAATACCTGGCTGAAATGTCCGAGCATCCGAATTATGAAGCTGCCGTAGCTGCGGTAAAAGCACTGCTGTAATTGGAAAGAGACCCACATCACATATAGCAATAGCTCATCTTATAAAAAAGCGGCAGAAGGTCATCCTTCTCCCGCTTTTGGTTTATGATCTAACATGAAGGGTTTTCCGGGCAAAGCCCGAAACCGCATACAATCCATGAACAGGATAAATTCCATGATTTACGCTAGTCCACTTTATATTTGCCCAGTTTCTTGTCCAGTGTCTGGTATAAGCGCTGAATAACACGGTAGTTGGCACCCAAATCGCCAAGCGATCCTCTGGATGCCGAATAAATATCAACGGCACAACGTACCGGAGAAGTATTCAGTACTGACACTGTGATATCAAGCGTCCGCCCAAAGCCCGTCCTTTTTTCCAGGGTGATTTCGCCAACAGACTGCACTTCATGAAGCACTTTGAATCCAGGAACCTTCTTAAGCGTTGAGGATACTTCATCCCACGCTTTGTCTCTTGAAAGATTGTAATAACGCGTCTTTAAAGCCGGGTCTTTAGCACGGTCGCTTGTTCCGTCATGACTGCGAAATAATCCGACCAAGGTTCTTTTCAACGACAAAATACTTCCCCCTCTTCAAATCCCAAGTTCATTAGTCTAAGTGTAACATTCTTAACCCCGGAACAAAAGGGCATTGCTCACTTTCGGGTTATGGCTCATATACACAAAAAGGCACCCCGTATCCGCAACAAAGCGGGAAAACAGGGCACCTTGTCAATAACAGTAGAAAACCCGCCTATGCCGTCCGGCTACAGTGTCTTCTGAACCTGCTAGAGCAGGTGGGTGACCGCAGAAGTCGTTTTTGAATTCCCCAAGTCGTATAGACAGGGCATTTCAGCTGCGCTTCATATAGATCTCCCAAGACATTATCATTGGTTCAAAACAACGAGCAACCGTAACGTACATCGCAGGAATTACTCTTATTATATTGCGTTTTGACGAAAATGTAAACCTGTATGCGCTTTATTTAACACTTGAATACAGTTTTTGTTTATTAATCCCGGTTTTTATTATTGTTTTGTTAAATCCGTTTGAGATCTTCTGTCATTCTCTGCATCTTCATCTTCTTCATCCAGATCGTCGTCTTCCGCTTCTCTCTCAGCTGCCTCAAGCGCTGCAAGCTCTTCCGCTTGCTTCTTCTTCTCCACCTGTTCCTGAAGCTTATTGTAGGTAGCATAGAAATTAAAGAAGGCCAGCATAGAAATCAGTGTAGGAATACAAATGGCATAAAGCACTGTATACCGCAAACCTATGTAGGCTAGAACCGCAGAACCAATAAGTGTCGAGAACACACGGATCGGCCGGGCGATAGTCAGCAGTATCGAATTCGTCACCACTTCTTTGAAGGTCATTTGGTAGTGAACCACAATCGAGAAAAAATTAAACATAGAGACGAACAAAATAATCATCAGCACCAGCATCAGTATACCGACAATCCTAAAGTTGGCCATCTGAGTCATGTATACGGTCACATCTACATACATAACGACGAACAGCAGGGTATAGATTGCCCCTCCTAGCATGCTCTTCAAATAATTCTCTTTATACCCCTGAAAAAAAGTGCGGAATGTACTTACATCCGTATTACCCATGACCCATTTGCGAACAACGGTAAACAGTGCTGCCGTTGCCGGAAATACGGTGAAAGGCGCCAAAATACCCAGTGCCCAGTTGAGTGTGATCTGTTCATTAGGGCCCCCTGCACCTGAACCCAGCATAATCATCTTAGTTACTGCCATGAACAGAAAAGGAATCGAACATAACGCCCACAAAATATTGCTGAAGGCGATACGCGAAATCCACTCCGTGATGCGGTATAAACCACCCATTGCTCCCTTAAACTCCAATTTCCTTCCTCCTGTCTGTCTCGCACATACTGCGTATCTTAACTATACCTTATTTGACCCGGACTTTTCCAGCGCCCAAGTTTGAGAATCTGGGTTAATGTCTATGCATCCTTGATTGAGAGTCCATATATTAGAAATGTAACCACTCAAATCACCAACTTTTGAAGGAGGTTGACCTCATGTCCGCACCCGGTTGCTACAATCCTTGGACTTCCACAGGAACCATTCTCGTACTTTTCATTCTACTTGTTATCATCACTCGTACTTTTGTCTAAAAATAGAACCTTGCCTTTAAACCAAAAAGAAGACGAGAGCCGTCAATCGGCTTCTCGTCTTCTTGTGTCATCAGGCATGCAGATTAAATATCGTAATCCTCGCGTTTAGCCGGGCGAGTGCTTGTGCTGCTCGGGCGTGTAGATGGTTTGCGGTCACTACTGCGTCCAGCGCCTGCATCACGGCTCGCACCGGAATCACGGTTGCCTTTGTAGCCGCCGCCATATCCACCGCTGCTATTGCTGCCGTAGCCGCTGCTGTAACCGCCACGGCTGCTGCTGCCGGTGGTGCCGCCACTTGCATTGTCACGGTTGCCTCGGTATCCCCCGCCTGTTCCTGAACCAGTGCGGTTACCGCCATATCCGCCGTTAGGCTTACGTCCGCTGCGGATATCATTTTTGCCGCCGCGGCGTTTAGCACGAATAGGATCTTCCGGTGTCAATTCAATCTGAGCGTCTTTGGTGTCACCAGTAAGCAGCTTCATTGCTGCAGACAACAGTTGAACTGAATCATATTGCTCCAGAAGCTGAATAGCAATACCTTTGTATTCGTTCAGCTCACCGCCGTCTTCAACCATTGCCAGCAAACGCTCAGCTGTAATGCGTTGTTTGCCTTCAATAGCCTCAGCCATTGTTGGTAGAGGTTTACGGGTAATCCGGTGACGGGTGACACGCTCAATCAAATGCAGGTGATCCATCTCGCGTGGCGTCACGAAAGACCAGGCAGTACCTTCCTTGCCCGCACGGCCAGTACGGCCGATACGGTGTACATAGCTTTCCGGATCCTGCGGAAGGTCAAAGTTAATTACATGTGTCACGCCGGAAACATCGAGACCGCGTGCCGCTACGTCGGTAGCTACAAGCACGTCAATGCTGCCATCACGGAATTTGCGCATTACAGCATCACGCTGATTCTGGGACAGGTCACCATGAAGGCCGTCTGCGGAATAACCGCGTTTTTGCAATCCTTCAGCAAGCTCGTCAACCCGGCGTTTGGTACGGCCGAATACGATCGCCAGATCAGGAGACTCCATGTCAATCAAGCGGCTCAGCGCTTCAAATTTCTGCCGTTCAGGCACTTCGATGTAAGCTTGATCAATCAAAGGTGCACTGATTTGCTTAGGAATTACGGAAACATGCTGTGGATTCTTCAGGAACTGCTGGGCAAGACGTTGAATGTTAGGGGGCATTGTTGCTGAGAACAGCATGGTTTGGCGTTCTTCTGGTACAAGCTTGAGGATCGATTGAATGTCCTCCATGAATCCCATATCCAGCATTTCATCCGCTTCATCCAAGACGATGGTTTGAACATCATCCAAACGGATAGTCTTACGGTTGATATGATCCAAAAGACGTCCCGGTGTACCGATGATGATTTGCGGTTTCTTTTTCAGACCGCGGATTTGACGGCCGATATCCTGACCGCCGTAAATAGCCAGGGAACGGAGACCTTTGAAACGGGTCAGTTTGCCAATCTCTTCGGCGACTTGAATGGCAAGCTCACGGGTCGGTGTCATTATGAGAGCTACGATTTTCTCTTCTTCCCGGGGAATCTTGGAAATGAGGGGAATACCAAAAGCAGCCGTTTTACCGGTACCTGTCTGTGCCTGACCGATCAGGTCCGATCCTGCCATTGCAATCGGAATAGCCTGCTCCTGAATGGGTGTAGATTCCTCAAATCCTAGCTCTGTGATTGCTTGTAGCACTTTTGGCTCCAAGCCGAATTCTGCGAATGTTTTCAAATTATTCATGCTCCTTCTATACAGTGGACATTCCACATGCTTGTCTGTATTCTTAAGTAGCGGTAAACACATTTATAGGCTGTCCAATCATGCCGGATTCTCTGCATGGTTTAGCTCGCATTGGGACCAAAAGATGTCCTGATCAGGCCTGGGTGAATATGCCTGAACAATTGTGTCTTGCACTCTAATCAATGCAAAAAACACTATTGTAACGTCCTACTCAAGAATATCCTATACATTATATCACAAACTCGATTAGGAATACCAGTGTATTCCTTACTTTCATTACTTACATTACGCGTCAGAGGTGAATTTGCTTGTCAAGACTAAAACAAATCGGGAATTACCTTGCAATTATCTTCGGTTCTGCGATGATTGCATGCGGCTTTAACCTGTTTTTAATTCCTCACAGACTGCTGAGCGGAGGGGTTTCGGGGCTCGCCATGCTAGTCGGATACTTTACCCCGTTCAATATCAGCTTAATGTATCTGTTGTTCAATGTACCGTTGCTCGTAGCAGGCTGGTTTCAGCTCGGGCGGAGATTTATTGTTCTAAGCATCCTGTCGGTAGGTGCTACTACCTGGCTTATGGCTTTAATCCCAACGGCCACTGTAGCTTCAGATATGTTACTCGCCTCCGTATTTGGGGGAGTGCTTGTCGGTGTCGGCGCTGGTGTATCCTTCCGGGTGGGCGGTTCTTCAGGGGGCTTTGATATTCTGGGCTCCATAATTATAAAGTACCGTGACTTTCCAATTGGTAATGTGCTCGTTGGACTCAATGGGCTTGTCATTCTGACTGCAGCCTATTTTGACAACAATTGGAATTTAGCGCTCGCATCCATGGTTTCCATTTACGTATCAGGGAAGGTTGTGGATCTGATTCATGTCAGCCACATTAAAGTGACGGTTTATATTGTAACCACGCGTACGGATGAACTGCTTCAACAGCTTCTTGGACTGCAGCGCGGAGTGACAAAGATTAAAACTGAAGGTGCTTATTCTCATGTAGAACGGGACATGCTAATGACAGTGACTACACGTTATGAGCTGGCCGAATTAAAGCGGATTATCAAAAACAGTGACCCGCAGGCTTTTGTAAACATCGTAGAAACAGTTGGGGTAATGGGTTCCTTCCGGAAAAGATAGGCTCAAAAAAAATGCGCATACTTTAAAATTATGATATATTAGACTCACGCAGGACCTTACAAATTTCATGAAGATTGTGATTTACCCTCTTTTTTCCTGGCACTTCGTTTTCCGATGAAACCTGAATTCAATTCAGCACTATTCGAAAAAGGAAAGGGTGATTGTTGTGGAAATGGAAACGGTAAAACTGTCAGCAATCGTCATGAGATGGTATCCGGATATGATACCTTTTCTGAAGCAGGATGAATTGAACTCCGTGATTGTTCTGCGTGACGGTCTGAGTATTCTGGAACCGGAAGATGCCATGGATATTATCCATTACAGCATTTACGAGCATCAGAATTCTGCGTATCTTCAATAAGTAAAATGCTTGGAACCCGTTTTAATAGTTGCCGCTTTGGATTCGGCTATGTGCCGGACCCAAGCGGCATTTACTTTTTAAAGCTAAGGGTACCGTCCTTTTAAAGGTCCGAGCAGTCATTCTTATGAATTGTATGGTTTAAAATCTGTACATCCCGTTTATAAACAACAAGAACGGTTTTTATGCGAACAAAATTACGGGGATTGTTACAAGTCTGTTCTTTTTGGACGCTGCCGTTCCTTTATACTTTAAGGGAATGTACATAAAGGGAGAGAAAAACAAATGAATATCACCTGGGCTCTACTGATGATGGCTCTGGGAAGCGTCGGCGTTCAGCATAATTCACACGAAGCAGACGTGACCGCCGCACTACAGTCCGCCATGAACCCATCCATCGCCGCACAGCACTCATCAAATCCTGACGCTTCACCGAACACCGCGGGAGGAAACGAAGCAACACCTGCCCCAGGCGCTACGCCGGACGCTAATGCTTCCCCGGGTGCTACAGACACCGCCATTCTAACCGATCCTCAGCCGGATGCCCCCAAGGTCAAAGGCATTTACGTAACAGCTTATAGTGCCGGTGGATCACGAATGGAGACTTTGCTTAATTTGCTCGACAAAACCGAGCTGAATTCTATGGTCATTGATATTAAAGACGATGCCGGATATATCACATATAAAACAGATAATGCAGAGCTTCAGCAAATGGGTCATCCTCAGCCGTTCATTGGTGACATCAACAAACTAATGGAACGTTTGAAGAAGCATGACGTCTACCCCATTGCACGGATTGTTGTATTTAAGGATTCCGTGCTCGCCAAGAAAAAACCTGAGATGTCCTTTGTTACCGCCAATGGTTCAGTGTGGACCAATAAGGGCGGAGACAGCTTCGTGAATCCATATAATCAGGATGTATGGAAATACAACGTGGATATCGCCAAAGAAGCCGCCAAACTCGGCTTCAAGGAAATCCAGTTCGATTACGTGCGTTTTCCTGAAGGCTTCGAAAAACGCGCAGATACACTCAAATACACAAAAAGCGACCGGCCACGGGTAGAGATCATTTCTGATTTTGTTAAATATGCCAAAACCGAACTTGAGCCGCTCGGTGTCCGCGTTTCAGTTGATATTTTTGGCTATGCTGCCTCTGTCCCTGCTGCGGAAGGCATCGGACAGGACTTTGTAAAGATCTCCAAGAATGTCGATGTCATCAGTCCCATGGTATATCCAAGCCATTACTCAACCGGCTGGTTTGATGTGAAAGATCCCGATAAGAACCCATACGCCACAATCAAAGGCTCCATGGTGGATACACACAAGAAGCTTGACCCCCTGGGCAGCTTCAAACCAATCATCCGTCCCTGGATCCAGGACTTCACCGCAAGTTGGCTCGGAAGCGGGCATTATGTCAAATATGGCAAACAGCAGGTTGAAGACCAGATACGTGCCCTAAAAGAAAAGAACGTCGATGAATTCCTGCTCTGGAATGCCAATAACCGCTATACTTCCGGTGTAGATTACGAAAAATAAAAAAAGCTTTCCGCCATTTTCGAATTCTAATTTTTCAAGCATCCATTATAGACCCCACTTTGTGGGGTCATTTTACTGGGATTGGTCCCGCAAATCAAATGAAAGAATGAAGAGGCTTATATGCAATGATACCCACGAATTCAATGAAGCAAAAAGCTAGACAATTCCTGTATATTTTATTCCCTATCCTTATTACACAGGTTGCGTTGTCCGCCATCACTTTTTTCGATACAAATATGTCAGGCAAATATGGCACGAACGACTTAGCCGGTGTAGCGATTGGAACCAGCCTCTGGATTCCCATCCAAACCGGACTGAGTGGCATCCTCATGGGGATTACACCCATAGTATCTCATTTGATGGGTAGTAAAAAAGAAAAAGACGTAGCTTATCAGGTCACTCAAGGCATGTGGCTGTCCCTGCTCATATCACTCTTGGTCCTGGTACTCGGTGCGTTTGCCCTATCGCCCGTCCTTGATTTCATGAACCTGGAACCACAAGTGCGTGATATTGCCTTCCGTTTCCTCAGCGCCATCTCCGTAGGAATCATTCCGCTGTTTGGTTACACCGTAATCCGCAGCTGCATTGATGCTCTCGGGCAGACAAGGGTTTCTATGTTCATCACGCTAATTGCATTACCGGTAAATGTAGGCCTCAACTATCTTCTGATTTTTGGGAAATTTGGATTCCCCCGTCTTGGCGGCGTTGGTGCAGGCGTAGCATCAGCCATAACGTATTGGGTGATTTTTGCCATCTCCCTGTTCTTTGTCTACCGGTCCGAACCGTTCCGAAGTCTGCAATTGTTCCGCAGATTCTACTCCATGTCCCTGCGGAGCTTCAAAGAACTGCTTAAAATCGGAGTCCCCATCGGCTTCTCTATTTTCTTCGAAACGGCAGTCTTCTCCGCTGTTACGCTGCTTATGAGCCGGTTCGATACCGTAACCATTGCTGCCCATCAAGCGGCAATTAATTTTGCCTCCACATTGTATATGATCCCGCTGAGCATTTGCATGAGCCTGACGATCCTCGTCGGCTTCGAGAGCGGGTCCGGCAGATTGAAGGATGCCCGGCAATACGGAATTATGGGTATCGGGACTGCTGCTGTACTCTCTCTGGTTACAGCACTCGTACTGCTGTTCGCAGGTAATCACGTCGCCGGCTTATATTCAGATGAGCCCGAGGTCATTTCACTTATTCAGCATTTCCTAATTTACGCCATTTTCTTTCAGATATCCGATGCAATCGCCACTCCTACACAAGGGGTACTTCGGGGCTACAAGGATGTGAATCCGGCTTTTATTATCTGTTTTGTTGCTTACTGGGTAATCGGGCTACCTACGGGATATCTACTCGCGACCTATACAGATTTAGGGGCTTACGGATACTGGATTGGCCTGATTACCGGTCTTGCCATCGGGGCTATCCTCCTGCTGTCCCGTCTTGTCAAAGTACAGCGCCAGTACGGACATACCAAAACCAATACTGCCCGGATATAACAAAAAAAGAACAGCGCGGAATCAGTTCCGCAGCTGTTCTTTTAGTTATCGGCTTTTGACCAGCAGTTCTACTGCCTCTTGAATGACTTGATTGGGAGAATTCCCTTGCTGCAGCTCCTCCTGGATACAATGCTCCAGGTTGGCTCCGATGACGACACCTACCGTACGGTCTACGGCTGTTCGTATGGCGGTGAGCTGTATAACAATCTCCCTGCAGTCTTGTCCTTCTTCCAGCATACTTAGCACGCCACGCACTTGCCCTTCAATGCGCTTCAGTCTATTCTTGATCCCTTTATCATATTCCATTGCTATACACTTCCTTTAGATGAACAAATTGACGCCTGAATCCTCAGCGGCCCCTAGGTAACTGGCGACGCCGCCAAATTCAACGCCTGCTATTAATTCCTCCTGCTTGATTCCCATGATATCCATACTCATTGTACAGGCCATCAGCTTTACACCTGCATGGATGGCCCCCGACATCAGCTGTTCAAGAGAGTCCACATTCTTTCGTTTCATGGTGTGCCGGATTAGTTTTGCCCCGAGACCGCCCATATTCATTTTGGAGAGGGACAATTTACGGGTACCTTGAGGCATCATCATGCCAAACATTTTGTCCAGTCCCTTTTTGTGAACCTCTGGAGCCTGCTCGCGACGCAACAGATTTAGTCCCCAAAAGGTGAAGAACATCGTAACTTGCTTGCCCATAGCAGCTGCACCGGAAGCAATAATGAACGAAGCGATCGCCTTATCCAGATCCCCGCTGAAGACAACCATAGACGTTCCTTCTTTCTCCGCTGCCGAGGTAAGAGGAGCCGCATCTGTCTCTACTGTCTTCTGAATTCCTTTACGCACAAAGGCCTGAACTTTGCCCCCAGAGACATCCAAGGATTCCAGTGTATTCTGCGTCTTGAGACACCACTGCCGGATATCCGCGGCAAAACCAAAATCTGTTGCTACAATTTCAAGCTGCTGTCCCTCTTCCATAGACTTCACGGTCTCGTATACTTTGAGTATAGGGCCAGGGCACTGCAATCCGCAAGCATCCAGCATAAGCCGCTGTTCAGTCGGAACGGAAACTTCTGGAACAGTAATCCGATTTTTCTTTTCTCCTTCTGGATCTGCACCTCTGTCTATGGCCATCACAGCGTAGGTTTTATAACCCCCGTCAACATTTTGCACATTAAATCCATGCTGCATCAGCATTCTTGCCGCGATATACCCTCTGAGACCGACTTGACAGGATACTGCAAGCTTTTGATCAGAAGGTATCTCAGCAAGGCGGTTTCTCAGCTCGGAAAGTGGGATGTTGATGGACCCGGGAATATAACCGGCAAGACGCTCCACCTCATCTCTGACGTCGATAATAAGCCCCCCGGTCCGCGAAAAGTCATCCACTTGGTGCCATTGGAGGTTCTTCACCATACCCTCCATTACGTTCGAAGCAACATATCCGGCCATATTCACGGGGTCTTTGGCAGAAGAATACGGTGGCGCGTAGGCCAGCTCGATATCCGCCAGTTCGTCTGCTCTGAGCTTTCCCCGGATCGCTGTAGCAATCACATCAATCCGTTTGTCGGCGCCTTCACTTCCCACTGCCTGAGCCCCAAATATTTCTCCTGTATGGGGGCTAAACAGCAGCTTAATTGCAATTGGGGCTGCACCAGGATAATAGCCCGCATGTGAATTGGGATGGATGTGTATGGCTTCATATGGAACTCCCAGAGATTTCAGTGTTTTCTCATTATTCCCGGTAAGGGCTGAGGTCAAGCCAAAGGTTTTGATAATTGCTGTACCCAGAGCGCCTTCATATGCAATGGACCGGCCGTTGATATGATCTGCGGCAAGACGGCCCTGGCGGTTGGCACCCCAAGCGAGTGATACCATGGTTTCAAAGCCTTGAACTTTATCTCTGACTTCAATAACATCCCCTACTGCATAGATCGCAGGATCACTTGTCTGTAGTGTGGCGTTCACTTTTACTGCTCCACGGACACCCAACTCCAATCCGCTGTTTCTGGCCAGCTCATTCTCAGGTGTAACTCCAATGGCCAGAATAACCATATCCGTAGCAAGCGTCGTACCCGATGCCAGCTGAAGCAATCTTCCCTCCTCCTTAATCGCCTCCACACCCTCATTCAACCGCAGCTCCACTCCGTTCAGCCGCATGTGTTCTTCAACCGGTCTTGCCATCTCGGGATCAAGCGGGTTCAATATCTGTGTACCCCGGTCAATTACCGTCACTTCAAGCCCGCGTTCCCGCAGATTCTCCGCCATTTCCAGCCCGATAAATCCAGCTCCGATAACCGTTGCGTGCTTCGGATGCTGATGATCGACATATGCCTTAATCCGGTCTGTGTCCGGAATATTTCTCAGCGTGAACAGATTATTCGCACTGGTAATACCTGGAATTTGGGGGACAATCGGTCTTGCACCGGGAGACAGGATCAGAATATCGTAAGGAATCTGAACAACCTCACCAGTGATCACATTACGGGAAACCACTTGCCTGCTCTCACGATCAATGGCTGTAACTTCAGTCAATGTCCGCACATCGATATTAAATCTTTGTTGTATTCCCTTGGGAGTCTGCAGGAACAACTTCTCCCGGGAGTCTATGGTTTCTCCAATGTAATAAGGAAGTCCGCAATTGGCAAAAGAGACATGTTCTCCCCGCTCCACCAGGATAATCTCGTCTTGTTCATTTAATCTCCGCAGACGGGCAGCCGCTGAAGCCCCGCCAGCTACACCGCCAACAATTACTATTTTCTTGCTCATTCTATTTGCCTCCTCATTTATATACCCTATAGGGTATATAATATACGGGTGGGGGTATATAGTCAAGTGTAAAAAAGACCGCCTTCTCTAGGCGGCCTTGATGAAAAATATAAATAAGACTATTGGGAAAGACGGGAAGCCAGCTCGTAAAGCTCAGTATCAAAGTCTTTTTTGGTATTAACAACCAGATCGATGTCTGTAAGCGTAAGCTCACCCTTGATAATGCCGCAAGCTTTGTCAGACTGACCTTCGATCAGGGAACGTACAGCAAAGTCCCCTAAACGGCTGGCCAGATTACGGTCTCCTGGAGTCGGAGTACCTCCACGCTGAATATGTCCAAGAACTGTAACGCGCGCGTCCAGGGAGGCGTGACGGTCTTTCAGCGCCTGAGCTACATCTTCGCCCTTACCTACACCTTCAGCGACAATTACGATACTGTGACGTTTACCTCTGGCAAAGTTGTCGCGCATACGGTCGGCTACTTCGTTCAGATCATAAGGCATTTCCGGTACCAGAATCGTTTCGGCTCCGGAAGCAAGACCGGCATGTAGTGCAATATCCCCACAGTGGCGGCCCATTACTTCTACGATCGATGAACGCTCATGCGAGGACATCGTATCACGGAGTTTATTGATGGCATCAACTACAACACCTACCGCAGTATCAAAGCCAATGGTATAGTCGGTGAACGAAATATCATTATCAATGGTACCTGGCAAAGCCATAGTATTAATACCAAGCTTGCTCAGTTTGTTAGCTCCCTTATAAGAGCCGTCACCACCGATAACAACTAATCCGTCAATTCCCATCTCGTTCAGGATATCTGCACCCTTTTGCTGACCTTCGGGGGTCACAAACTCAAGGCAGCGGGCCGATTGGAGAATGGTGCCTCCGCGCTGGATAATATCACCGACACTGCGCAGATCCATAGGGAAAATGTCACGGTTCAGCAGGCCCTGATATCCACGCTGTATTCCGAACACTTCAATGCCGTAGTAGATTGCGCTACGTACTACTGCGCGTACAGCGGCATTCATGCCCTGCGAATCTCCTCCACTGGTTAATACTGCGATTTTTTTTACGTTTGCCATCCTGTTAGTTCCTCCTTAAAATTGTGCGGAGCCCTTTCTTGATCAGAATAACGCCCCGCAGCCTCTAATACATATGTCTGCGTATCCAGCGGCTGTTCACGAAGAAGAATAATCTTGTCAGAGGACTTCTTCTCATCAGTCGTCTGGATACTGAGCGAACCTCCCGCTGTTCGCTGACTTTCGGATCGGATAAATAAAGTGCCAGCAAGCCCTCGATGACCATGCGATGCATTGAGGTCTCGGGGAGATTCCGGACATCCCTGCGGGCCCACTCCACAATGGAAGCGATCCGATTCAGCATGATATCACTATTGTCATAATAATTGCAGAAATTGAGATCCCCGCCAGCCCGGTCTTCGTCCTGATCGATCAGGTAATCCAGCATAATATGCAAACCGCATAAATGCGGAAAGTATGCCGCCCGAATCGAAGCCGCTGCCGATGTACTCAGCTTGGGGTCGCATGAAGCCAAAAACAGCATAAATACGCCGAGGGTAGAGCCTGTTGCCGCCGCAAACTCATTCCACTGCAAATGCGGGGCCCGCTTGCCTTCCACCTCCCACCATTCCTTGAGGGCAGCCTCTCTGAGGTCGGGACGGATGTGCTTATAGACCTGCAAATCCGTATACAGCACTGCCAAACCATGCACTTCTTCAGCTGCCGCAGCATAGCCGGGTAAGAGTGCAGTCATCTCCTGGCATTTACGGACAAGCCTGTGCAGATATCCTCCGTCATTCTGTTCACTGCGAAGCGCATAGTAATTCCCAAGCTCAGCCTTAGGGTTAATGGCATCCAGCATGGATTGATGCAGCAGCCTGAAATCGGCAGGATCAAGAGATGTGCTGCGGTCACACAGGTTGTCCAAATAATCACTGATCGTTTGATAAGCAACAATAAGCGGAATCAGTATATGTCTCATCGACAAATTGCCGGCGGCATATATTCCGCCACCCTGGCAGTGAAACTCTTTGGTCTCAATGCTGGCAAGCGCTTGCTTCCGTAGCTCGGGGTCGGGAATCCCTTCCGCTTCCTGGCGCCAGAAATGGAGACATTCCCGCACTTCCGGCAGCACGTACTTGTAGACCCTGCTCATCAGCCCGATTGGGCCGCGTGGGCTAAGGTAACGGCCTTGCTCAAATTCATTCAATGACAGTGCCTCCACATTGTTGTCTCCTTATCCAAATCATCATTATTATAATATGCAGAGCGTATTTGTACAAACAACAAAATCACTTTCGCAAAACGCTGAAAGATTCAGAAATCTCCTGATTTCTGCGGACATCCGGCGTTTGCATTGTGCTATACTAGAACGCGTTCAACACTATAGTATGGATTACGAAGCCGTATCTCATATTCGGAGGAGTGCAATTTCATGTTATCAGGACGGACCGGAGGCCAGTACAGCGATCAAAACTGGCTGCGATCCTTTATGTTCACACTCTACGGCACAAGTGTGCTGGTAGTCTCTTATTTCCCTTTATTCTATACTCACCTTGGTTTCAGCAGCCCACAGATCGGAATTCTGTATTCTATCGGACCGCTGATCTCCATTCTGTCCAACTTGTTCTGGAGCATGATGAGTGACAGGCTGGGCACCATCAAAAAAATCATGGCCATTCTTCTGGCCGGCCAACTGGTTACCGCACTGCTGCTGGCAAGAACTACGGATTTTGGGGCCGTGATGTTTATTTTGTCCCTTTTCTATTTCTTCTATTACCCGTTATTCCCGCTTGCGGATACGATGGCAATCAAAATTGCCCAGCGCCACGGGCGCAACTTCATTACGATCCGGGTATTCGGATCACTTGGCTACTCCTTCTTCGCACTGACCATCGGATATGTGCTGAGAGCTCTGGGCTCATCGTACAGCATAGCGGTATGCATAGTAATCGTAGTCATTGCGCTACTCATTACCTTTGGACTCAAGGATGTCAAACGGACCGAAGAAAATAACAAGAACAATATTGCCGGTTCCGCAGAGGAGCCGCTTAAGCGCGGAGGACTGAAACAGATTTTGCTGCAAAAGGAAGTGCTATGGTTCTTCAGCAGTGTCTTCGTGCTTGCGATCGGTTACCGGATGAATGAAGCCTTCTTAACACTCAGCCTCAAAGCCATGAATGCCGGAGATGAAATTATCGGCTGGTCGCTGCTGGCTTCGGCTTTGAGTGAAATTCCGGTCTTTTTCGTCCTGAGCAAATACGGTGACAAATTCAAAGAGTTGCCGCTGCTCGCTTTTGCCAGTCTGATGTTTGCTGCACGGTTCCTGTTCATGTCCTTGGCAAATGAACCCGGTACTGTAATTGCTATACAGGCCATGCACAGCATTTCATTCGGCATATACTACGTGACGGCTGTCCGGTACATTACTCGCATTATCCCCGATCATCTCCGTGCAACCGGCATGGCAATCTTCACTGTTGTATGGTCGAGTGCGGCAGGTCTGCTCAGCGGAACATTTGGCGGGTTCATCTATGAGGATGCCGGACGGACGGTATTCTATGTGGTGGCGATGAGCTTCTCACTGCTCGCCTTCGTCGGTTTTTTATCCAAGCACCTGGTGGACACCGGCTTCAGTATCGCCCGTTATTCCCGCCGCAAAGGCAATTAGTTCTATCAAAGGGCTGCATTTCTTGCTACTGGCAGCCCTTAATGGTTCTAAAAAGGAAAATAAAAAAACACAGTTCCCGAAAGAACTGTGTGCTTTGTAGTTGCTGGTTATCACTCTTGCAAGTGTTGCCATTCCAAAAATATATGTTGTGACTGACAGACTGTCCAGCCGTTTATTATAGTTTAACTACGTTAGCTGCTTGAGGACCGCGATTACCATCAGTGATATCAAATTCTACCGCTTGGCCTTCATCCAAAGTCTTGAATCCGTCGCCTTGAATTGCTGAGAAGTGAACGAATACATCTTCGCCGCCTTCTACTTGAAGAAAACCATAGCCTTTTTCTGCGTTAAACCATTTTACTGTACCTTTCAAATGAACAACCTCCTAAAAATACCGCCATATATGACGAATGCTTACATTATACCCCAACTATACCTCCAAATCAATCCATCATTTCCCTTCTCCAGTGATAATATTTGCTTTTCACTTCCCCCGTGCGTTATCATTGAGCCAAAAGCCAAAAATCGCCAGGGTGGTAATGATAATGATCAAAAAACATGAAATATACAAAACAGACAAATGGAATATGATGACGGTAGAAGTTCAGGGGCGCTATATTGTTCTCCGTGAAATTTCTGACCAATGGGGAGAAGAAACACACACCTTTATGAGCCGTCCGGCTATGATGCAATGGGTCAACAACCGTTTCAACAAAGAGTCGTACAAAGATAATGAAGAAGAGTACAAAAATATCATCGCTGCCTTCAAACAGGTCTAGCCGGGAATGGATAACGAGAATTTAGTTATTTTCATTATTGTTGTTCTCTGTCTTGGAGCAGTGCTGATCATGGGCAAGGAAAAAGTGCCGCCGCGCCTGAAGCGCGGCATGGCCCTGACTGCGGTCATTCTGATCGCTATGGCTTTTATCTTCATTATTTATAGCTTGGTGGCATAGATTCTGAGGCTGGATCATTCATAATCAGGATTTGGGAGGGCATACTAAGTCAACCTTAAAGTGTTAAGGAGGCTTCCGTTATGTCCTTTGCTGTTAAGTCCCTCCCGCTTCTGCTTGCCTTAAGCCTGCTGCCGGGCGATCCCGCTGCTTCTGCGGCGCCGCAGAAGCATATGCCTATTACATCCCATCATCCGAGGAGGATCTCTATGGAACAATTATTGAAGAGAAGTGAAGTGCCCGCCGAAAACCGCTGGAAGCTTGAGGATATGTTCGCCTCACAGGAGCAATGGGATGCTGAATATAAGGAAGTCAAGGAGCTTATTAACGGCGCCGCTGATTTCCAGGGGAAGCTCGACTCTCCCGAAGCACTCAAAAAATGCTTTGAGCTCGATGATAAGCTGTCCCTGCTGACCGAACGCCTCTATGTCTATGCGCACATGCGCCAGGACGAGGATACGGCTGCCCCAACCTATCAGGCCCTCTCCCAGAAAGCGAAGAAGCTTGGAGTAGAAGCCGGGGAAGCTCTTTCTTTTGTCACACCGGAAATCCTTGCCCTGCCAAATGAGAAGCTCGACCAGTTCATTGCCGACCCTTCCCTGTCGGACTACACCTTCACGTTGACGGAAATGAAACGCGAGAAAGCGCATGTTCTGTCCAAAGAGGAGGAAGCTCTCCTGGCCCAGGTGGGTACGCTTGCGCAAGCACCGCAAACCGTGTTCAGTATGCTGAACAATGCGGACCTTAAGTTTCCGAAGATCAAGAATGAGGAAGGCAAGGAAGTAGAGTTAACGCATGGCAGCTATATTCAGTTCCTCGAGAGCCCCGACCGTGAGGTCCGCAAAAATGCTTTCAAAGCGGTGTATGAGACATACGGTAAGCAAAAAAACACAATTGCTGCTACGCTAAGTGCAAACGTCAACAAAAATGTTTTTTACTCGCGTGTCCGTAAATACCCTTCTGTTCTGGAAATGTCGCTCTATGGCGATAACATTCCCAAAGAGGTCTACACGAACCTGATCGATACCATTCATGAGAGCCTGCCGCTGATGCACCGCTACATGAAGCTTCGCCAGAAGCTGATGGGTGTTGACGAGCTACATATGTATGACCTGTTCGCACCCCTCGTGGACGAATACAAGCTGGATATCACCTTTGAAGAAGCTAAGAAGATTACCAAAGAGGGCCTGAAACCACTCGGTGAGGACTATCTAGGTGTGCTGCAGGAAGGCTATGACAAGGGCTGGATTGATGTCTACGAAAATGAGAACAAACGTACCGGCGCTTACAGCTGGGGAGCCTACGGTGCCCATCCTTATGTGCTGCTGAACCATAACGACAACCTGAACAGCATGTTCACTCTGGCTCATGAAATGGGCCACGCCCTGCATTCGTACTATTCGGACAACACGCTGAAATACCGGGATGCACAGTATACAATTTTCCTCGCAGAAGTAGCTTCTACTACCAACGAAGCACTGCTGATGGATTATCTGCTGAAGAAGTCAACCGATCCGAAGGAAAAAATGTACCTGCTCACCTATTATGCCGACCAGTTCCGCACTACAGTGTTCCGGCAGACCATGTTTGCCGAATTCGAGAAAATCATCCACCAGCGCGCCGAAGAAGGCGATTCCCTGACACCTCAGGATCTGTCGGAAATCTACTATGACCTTAATGTCAAGTACTATGGCAAGGATATGGTGGTGGATAAGGATATCGAAATGGAATGGGCACGGATCCCTCATTTCTACAACAGCTTCTATGTCTACAAATATGCTACCGGCTTCTCGGCAGCTACCAGCTTCGCCAAGCAGATTCTGGAAGAAGGCAAACCGGCGGTAGATAAATATCTCGGCTTCCTGAAGAGCGGCGGCAGCGATTATTCGATCAACATTCTCTCCAAGGCAGGCGTTGACATGTCCTCTCCTGCACCGATCCGCGAAGCGATGAGTGTCTTCGAAAGCGTGATTGAACAAATGGAACAGTTGACCAAATAAGGCATAAAGCTTAGTATTACTGTAATCCCTTGCCCTCTGCGGGCAGGGGATTTATCTTGTCATCTATGCTTAGAGGAGGAAGTTACATGAGATTGCAATGGTCACTTATCTTAGGCTTGATTTTTGCCTTGCTCACCGCCGTGTTCGCAGTCATCAATGTGGATCCGGTTCAGGTTAATTTCTATTTTGATGTTGTCAGCATTCCGCTGATCCTGGTCATTCTTGGCTGTGCGCTGATCGGCGGGGTGATTGTCGGCTCTTATGGCATTTTTCGCCAATACAAGCTGCAGAAGCAGATCAAAGGCCTTACAGCAGAGCTAAACAAGCTCCGTGATGCAGGGAATTCCCTGGATGCGGTGCCTTTGAATCAGGACAACCTGTCCTCAAACAGCACATCCCAGCTATAAGATAGCCTTACGAAAATCAAATATTTGTGTTGCACTGAAGCTACTTGGAATAAGTACAACTGAATTGGTTGAAACCCTGGCTACAGTATAAGAATGCAAATCCACAGTTTCATAGAAAAGCTATAAATGACCATACCCCAAAATTATATCGCTTATAAAGAACAGGAGGGCTTTACCTTGCTTACCATCCAACCTAATGAAGAGTACATTCTAATCATTCTCAAAAAATTACTCGATACTCCCAGCCCCAGCGGCTTCACGACTGCGGCCATGAACCTTGTGGCTGAGGAAGCGGCAGCACTGGGTGTACCTTTGAGCTGGAACGAAAAAGGCGGAGTGATTCTGACCGTTCCCGGACTTGATCCTGCTCGCACCATCGGCATCAGCGCCCATGTGGACACGCTTGGCGCGATGGTACGCTCAATCAAACCGAACGGCACGCTGCGTCTTACTTCTGTCGGGGGCTTTACCATGAACAGCATCGAAAATGAATATTGCGTCATTCACACCCGCACCGGATTAACCTATACCGGCACAATTCTGAGCAGCCATCCTTCCGTCCATGTCTACGCAGATGCACGTGACTTCAAGCGCTCAGAGGAGAATATGGAGATCCGGATCGACGAGCTGGTCTCCACCAAAGATGATGTCCTGAAGCTCGGCATTGCTGTCGGTGACTTCATCTCCTTCGATGCGCGGGCGGTTATCACACCCAGCGGCTATATCAAATCACGCCATCTGGATGACAAAGCCAGTGTAGCTGCCCTGCTCGGGCTGCTGGAGAGCATCAAACGGGAAGGCTGGAAACCGCTGCATAACCTCTCTCTGCTGATCTCCAATTACGAAGAGGTGGGTCACGGTGCTGCCTGGATTCCTGGAGAGATCAGCGAGATGATCGCGGTCGATATGGGTGCCATGGGTGATGATCTAAGCTGCAAAGAGACCGATGTTTCCATCTGCGCCAAGGATTCCTCCGGACCGTATGATTATGCCATGACCGGCCGGCTGATCGAACTGGCGAACGGTCTGGCCATTCCGTTCGCAGTCGATATCTACCCGCAGTACGGCTCCGATGCTTCCGCCGCCCTGCGAGGCGGGAACAATATCCGGGCTGCGCTGATCGGCCCGGGCGTACATGCCTCCCACTCCATGGAGCGCACCCACAAGCAGGCTGTACTGAACACAGCCAAGCTGCTAGCGGCATATGTGGGCGCGAACTAAGGTCGTACTCGCTGGCCTGCGGTGGGCTTCACAGCGCAGGCCATGGCTCACAGCCGCCGTTCTCCTGACGGCGGCTGTTGCTGCTGCGGCGGCTATCGTGATGCTGACGAAGCCGCAACCGAGGGAGGCCTTTCATGGCCTCCCTCACACATACAGCTACCTGCAGGCGGACAGCTCCGGCAAGGTGCAGCTGCATATGATGTCAGCGGCACCTGCTGACATCGTGCTGCGCAGCGCAGGTATGCCGCTGCGCCCGATTGCCGCCTACGGGATTAACGGCGGCTTCTTCTACGGCAGCGACCTGCTGTCGGTGGCGATCCTGAATGACCGCCCGGTGAACGGAGTTCAAGGGGCGTATGGTTCGGGCTGGTTCAACGCCAAGTATCCGCGTGGAACGCTGGTATGGGACGGGGCGAGCGGGACGATGTCGGTTCAGGTCGTCTCCTCCGGAGATGACCTGTCCGTCACGGACCGCGGGCATTACTGGGCGCAGGGCGGGATCAGCATGAACCTGCAGCATGAAGAGCTGTGGCAGGCAACGGCAGCCGCAGAGCATCTGCCCTATGCTGAGGAGCAGCGGATGCGCTCGGGGCTGGTCTACAATGGGGACGGTAAGCTGTGGCTGATCGTCACGCCATCACGCTGTACGGCAGAGGCATTCCGTACAGCCATTCTGGAGACCGTCCCCGGCGAACAGCGGGAAGGGATCTTCCTCGACGGCGACGGTTCCTCGCAGATGAACGCCGAAGAGGCTGTGCTGACCGGCGACTCGCGCCCGGTCGTGCAAATGATTGCCCTGGCAGGCGGCAGCTAGCCTGCCAGGCAGGATCCGCCGGATGAAATGACGGATTAACATGATCAATAGCCAACAGGAAGTCTTCTGTTGGCTCATATAGGCGGACGCATACACAGCCAAGTATCCACCGGCTGGTGATGGCGCCCGCTTTTTTAAAATAAGCAGGCAGGTTTCCAAATCACGGAAACCTGCCTGCTTGGATTTCTGAATGCTTATTCCCATACCTGGTCTATTCTATCCGAATAGTACAGGATTGCACGGCGGTAGCTGCTGATTCCTTCGTTGACAGAAGTCTCCGCAAGTAATGTAAGCAGCAGCTTCATCGCTTCACTGTGACCTCCCAGATTGTGCAGCGTCATGGCCAGAAAAACCGCAAATTCCTTCTGCTGCGGAAACTCGTGCAGCCCCTGCTCAAGCACTTCCCTGGACCGGGTATATTCCCCCAGTGTTCGATAGGTGCTGCCAAGTCCCAGAAGTGCACCCATGCGCTGCTCGGTGGGCAGGCCCAGTGACAGACTGCGCTCGTAATAAGGGACAGCCTCCCGTTCGAGGCCCAGCACATCATGCGTCCAGGCCAGCTGATAATGCAGCTCAGCATCCTCTTTACCCCCGCTCAGCAGGGCAAGGAGTAATTCTCTTGCCTCTTCAGCCTTCCCGGCGTTGCGAAGGGCCACCGCGGTTTCAATCGAATATGTCAATCTCTTCTGCCTCCTCTTTGCGCTGTAAAGCCGCACCTATAGGAAAACACAGCACTCAGGGCAGGCGCTCTGAATGCTGTGCTAGTGTCACAATTTGGTGAGTCATCAAGCATAAAAGCAGGGTAGCCGTCTCTGGTATGACGCAAAAAATGCCGCTTGATATCCACGGTTTACAGGTTACCCGCGTCCTACGCTTTACCAGCAATCTTCTCTGCCAGCTCATTCAGATACGTCCAGCGCTCCATCAGACGCTCCAGCTCCGCCTCTGCCTGCCGCTGCTTCTCCACCAGCTCCTGAAGCTTACCAGAATCTGCAAAGGCTGCTTCCATCTGTACGCTGATGTCCGTCAGAAGCTGCTCTGCCTGCTCAATGGCCTCGTCAATCCCCTCATATTCACGCTGTTCCTTGAAGGTGAATTTCAGCTTTTCTCTGGAAGGAGATGCAGTTGGTATTGCCGGTCCTTGTTCCGGTGTGGAGCTACGCTTGCCTGAACTCTCTTCTGCTGCACCAGCCGGAATATTCTTCGCCATCCATTCCTCGTATTCACTGTAGTCCCCTACATGCAGACGAATGCTTCCCTGTTCAAAAGCAATCAGCTTATCCACCGTTCGGTCCAGAAAAAACCGATCATGGGATACGGTAAACACTACGCCCGGGAACTCATCCAAATAATCCTCCAGCACGGCAAGTGTGCCGATGTCCAGATCGTTGGTTGGCTCGTCCAGCAGCAGTACATTGGGCGCTCCCATCAGGACGCGCAGCAGATACAGACGTCTCTTCTCTCCTCCGGAGAGCTTGGAAATGGGCGTCCACTGCATAGCCGGCGGGAACAGGAACCGTTCCAGCATCTGTCCGGCTGTAATTACACTCCCGTCCGCTGTACGGATGATCTCTGCTTCTTCCTTCACATACTCGATGGCCCGCATGGTGTCATCCATATCCTGATGCTCCTGGGTGAAGTACCCCAGCTTGACGGTTGCCCCCAGCTGCACTTCTCCGTTGTCCGGCTGAAGCTTGCCGGCAATCAGATTCAGCAGGGTTGATTTGCCGCTGCCGTTCGGACCCACAATGCCCACCCGGTCCTGCGGCACCGCGATATAGGTCAGATCCTTAATCAGTGTCCGTCCATCCATTGATTTGGTAAGATCCTTGATCTCAATGATTTTGCGGCCCAGACGGGTCGAAGCCACAGAAATGTCCAGTGTGCCCGTTGAAGCCGCGCCTTGGCTATCCTTCAGTTTCTCATAACGGTCGATTCGGGCTTTCTGCTTGGTCGAACGGGCCTTAGCACCCCGGCGGATCCAGGCCAGCTCGGTGCGCAGCAGATTCTTGCGCTTCTGCTCCATGGATGCCTCACGCTCCTCGCGTTCAGCCTTCAGCTCCAGGAACCGCGAATAATTCGCTTCATAACGGTACAGCTGTCCGCCGTCCAGCTCCAGCATGACACTCGCTACCCGCTCAAGGAAGTAGCGGTCATGGGTTACCATCAGCAGTGCGCCGCGCCGCTTCTGGAGATATTGCTCCAGCCAGGCTACCGAATCTGTATCGATATGGTTCGTAGGCTCATCCAGGATCAGCAGCTCAGAAGGTGTAATCAGAGCTGCTGCAAGAGCAACCCGCTTGCGCTGTCCACCGGACAGCGTCTCCATGCGCGCATCAAACTGCGTGATGCCGAGCTTGGTCAGCACGGTTTTGGCTTCACTCTCCAGCTGCCACGCCCCTGCAGCATCTATAGCCTGTCCAATCTGTACGAGGCGGCTCTCCAGGACAGAGTCGCCCGGGCTTTTATCCAGAAGAGACAACGTCTCCATATACTCCCGCATGGTAGCGAGCTCTGGCTCATCCCCGGCAAAAACCTGCTGCAACACGGTATTGTCCGGCTCATACGGAGGATTCTGTGCCAGGTACTGCACCCGCACCGAATTTCCGATTGAAATTTGCCCGTCATCAGCCGTATCCAGACCCGCGATGATCTTCAAAAATGTAGATTTCCCTGTACCATTCACACCGATGACGCCAATCTTATCCCTGTCATCCATTCCAAACGACGCATCCCGGAACAGTGTTTTTTCCCCATAGCTCTTGGAAAGATGTTCCACGGTCATAATATTCATGCTCTGTCCTCGCTTGCCTTATATTTTAAACCGGATCTGTAATCCTTATTGTCCTGCCGGTAAATCTCCAAGTGACGCATTCATGTTCGCGACGGCGCCGCCGATAAAGAGACTGGCTGCAAACTTCGTCCGTTTGTGCGCGTCCTCTTCCGAGAAAGAGGGGTCAAACAGAATATCCATCTTCAGCCGGTCCAGCATGCCGATGAACGATTTCGCCATCAGCTCCGGCTCGGATGCCCCGCCTTCCAGCAGCACCTTCACTACAGCCTGCATATACTCATCCATAAATAGCGCCATGTAGGCTACCAGCTCAGGATTGTTATTTGGCGCCCGAAAAAAAAGCTTCGTGTGCTGCTTGCGTTCGTAATAGTAAAATAAATGATGCTCTGCAATAACGGACAGCTTCCCGGTCAGACTGCTGCTGGCCCGCAGCTTGCCTTCCAGCTGTTGAAGAAAACCTTCACAATCCCGCCGGGTGACCGCCATGAACAAATCCTCTTTATTTTTGAAATATAAATACACCGTGCCCTTGGCAATCCCTGCACGTTCTGCCACTTCCGACATCTTCGTTTCGTAGAAGCCGCCTGAACCGAAGAGCTCATAAGCGGCATCCAGTATGGCTGTATGTTTGTGAATGGACGCGCTGCTCACCGGTTCACCTCCTTAATATTGCGAATATTGGTATATATATAATATGAAAAGCACAAATATCTGCCGCCTCGCGTCATAGCGCGCCGACCAGCAAGGCGGCAAGACCGCCCAGAATGGAGCTGACGGCATTGACCGCATCGTTGTCCATCCAGCGCCAGCCGCGGGCGTACACTGTAGGCTGACCGCAATGCCGCGAGGCTTCCACCTCGCGGCCGCATACGGTGCAGCGGTTCATGCGCTGCACCGTTGCCCCCAGGAACGAGTCGGCGAAAGCGCCGACGAGCCCCCCTAGAAGTCCTGCAAGCGTAAGCAGCAGGACGGAGTGCTCAGGCATGCCGGAGGCTGCCCTCAGCAGCCAGGAGGCAGCGCCGATCAGGGCGCCGCCTGCAGCTGCAGCCAGGGTTCCCGGCAGCGAAACCCCACCCGAGGTGCCGGGCGGCAGAATACGCCCCGTCAGCACAGAGCGGGGCGGCTTCTTGGCGAGGGTGCCGATCTCCGTCGCCCAAGTATCCGACGTCACGGTCGACATGACGCCAATGAACAGATATCCCCAGAGCTCCAAGGGAAATACGGCGTTCAAGAGCACTAGCAGCATGCCAAGCCCGCCATTGGCGAATACCTGACCGGCGTCCCGGCGTCCTGTTTTGTCATAGGTGGCTTCCAGTTCTGCCTTATTCACATGGTGAAGCTTCGAGAGCAGGCTGGAAGAGATAAAAAACAGCAGCAAAATCCCAAACCAAAAGGCATTCCCTGCCCCAAAGTAGATCGTTCCCATCGCAACCGCCGCCAGCATCCCGGAAAAGCTGAGCGATTGCTTATAATAAGCCGCCCCAGCCACCAGCAAGGCGCCGCAGAAGCCGATCACCCATTGCAGCACTTCAAGTCCCGTTAGCATATGCTAACCGATGAGACAGGTGCCCAATAAGCGGTCGCCCCAAAACAATTCGAACGAATCGCCTGAAGCCACAGGGCCGACACCTGCCGGAGTACCGGTAAATATAATATCATCTTTGCCCAAACCATAACGGGCGGCAATGAACTCTACAATTTTTTGCAGTGAAAAAATCATGTTCTTGACGTTCCCGCGCTGCACCTCCACGCCATTCTTGCGAACGGTGTAATCCGTCGCTTCCAGCTCATCCGTTTCCGGAAACGCAATATAGGGGGTCAACGGAGCCGCATTCTTGAAGCCTTTGGCGGGCGTCCAGGGCAGCCCCTTCTTTTGCAGATCGTTGTGCACATCGCGCAGGGTAAAATCCAGCCCCAGGGCCATAACATCCACCAGCTCCTGCACGCTCATCCCAGGTACATAGTCCCTAGCAATCCGCAGAACAATCTCACCCTCGTAATGAATCAGTCCGGCATCCTTCGGAAGCTGAATAATGGCCTTGTCGAGGGGAACCGCTGCATGAGAAGGCTTCAGAAAGATCAGTGGCTCCACCGGCACCTTGTTGCCCAGCTCCTCCGCATGTTGCTTGTAGTTTCTTCCAACACAGTAGATATTGTTAACATCAGCGCACATTCATTCTTCAGCTCTCTTTCCCATCAATTGTAAGCTTAAGCTATACTTCCAGAAAGGTATCGCCCCAAATGTCGGGACGATTCGTACAGATCATGATATCGGAATGCATCGCAGCCAGACGGCGCATCTCTTTTGCCTTATTCACCGTCCAGGCCATCACCCGTACCCCGCGCTCGGCAAGCAGCTTCGCCAGACCCGGATTCAGCCGGTCAAAGCTGATGGACAGAAAGGAGCAATCCAGCTCCTTCAGCTTCCTCGCCGGGTCGCCGGACCTCGCATCATAGATCAATCCTGTGCGGAAACGCGGGTCCAGTTCTTTGATCCGCTTCAGCGCGCCGGCATCGAACGAGGTCAGAACCACCTCATCACGCATGCCGTGTGTGTTGACAAGATCAATCACCGCCTTTTCCAACCCGGGATACATTTCACCGCTAGTCTTCAGCTCAATGTTCAATCGCAACCTGCCGGAGGCAAGCTGCAGCACCTCTTCCAGAGAGGGAACGCGTTCTCCGCGAAATGCACGGCCTTTCCAGCTCCCTGCATCCAAACGCCGGACATGTTCGTAATCCATATTTTTGACTTTGCCGTGGCCGTTGGTGGTGCGGTCTAGCGAGAAGTCATGAATGATTACGGGGACACCATCTCTGGTAAGCTGAACATCAATCTCCATCCATCGTACAAAAGGGAGTGCAATGGCCATCCTTATGGCAGCAAGGGTGTTCTCCGGAGCTTTACCGGAAAATCCGCGATGAGCCACACACATATTATTCATCGTTAGCACCTCCGGCAGAAGTATAGTCTATACCTGCACCTACTTGACAACCTCAACTACGCTTCCGTCATTGCCGATCCTCACAAGACCGGAGGACAGGGATTCCACTTTATGCAGCAGCAGCTGTCCATCCACTTCATTCATGGGCACCGGCTGTGCCAGCTCCGCATTCATCGGTCTGAGCTTCATTGAACACTGACCTTGTGCGCTACACTCCGCCTGAAACACAGCGGTATCCCAGGTGGCCCGGGTTTGGGAACGGGTGAAAATAAAGTTACCGGCGCTGTAGGCGATCCATTTGCCCTTATAAGGCTCAATCCCCTGCAGCACATGCGGATGCCCGCCCATGACCAGATCCGCTCCCGCATCAATGAAGCTGTGCCCGAGTGCCTGCTGGACGGAATCATATTGCTCAATCCGCTCTTTGCCCCAGTGTACCATTACAATGACCAGGTCTGCTTGGGTCCTGGCGGCAGCGATAGCCTTCAGCGCTTCCGCGCTGTCATATACCGAAGCCACTCCGGGTTTGCCAGTCTCTGCCTTCCATTCCATCACAGGCATTACTCGTGTGAATCCAAGCAGGGCGATACGAATGCCATTTCGCTCAAAATATTTGGCGCTGTATGCCTCAGCTGCATCCGCTCCGCCTCCCACATACGGAATGCCGCGTTTGCTCAAATGTTCAAGAGTGTCCAGCAGGCCTTCCTCACCTTGGTCAAGCGTATGATTATTCGCCAGATTCACCGCATCCACACCAGCAGCCTTCAAGGAATCCAATGCCTTGGGATCGCCCTTGAATACAAACTGCTTGTTAGCGGCACCAACCCCTCCGGTGGTGATTGGCGTTTCCAGATTTAGAACAGTCAGATCATCCTTCTTGAACATGCCATCCAGAGCGGTGTAAGAGTAGTCATAGCCTTTTTGCTGCAGGATCTCACCCGCTTTGCCTGAGAAAATGACATCTCCCGCAAAATTCAGCTTCACGGTCTTTCCGGCATTCTCTGGAAGGCCTGAAATTGGGCTGCTGCCGGAATTCTGAGTAGAGCCCTTATCATCGGGTTGGTCTGTCCCCTCCGGTACTGTGCTTGCTTCAGGAGCAAGGGAAGGAACGGGGGCGGCAGGTGACGGAGTTGTCACCACAGCCGGTTCAGATGAAGGCTCCGGTTCTGGTGAAGATTCCGGGGTCGGCCGAGAGGATACCGTAGCCCCGGGTACAGCTTCCCCCTGCTCCGGTGATGGGGAACTAACTATTGCTGCAGCCGGCGGGGGATTGTCGCTTGAATCTCGATCGCCCATAAAAGCATAAGTCAGCAGTGCAGCGATCATTAGAAGCAGGCTTGCGTTAATCCATACCCAAACCGTTCTGCGCCGGCGCTTGCTGCTTTGCTTGTTGTTTTTTCGGGTACGTGAACGCGGCGGATACATGAGTGCAAGTAATCTCCTTTGCCCTAAAATTGTTTCTATTATAGCATAAGTCCTGCCCCCTCCTCCAAAATAGAGAGGCTCACCCAAAGTAGACAAGTAAAAACGGTGGAGCGCGCCTTATGGTGCACTTCACCGTTACGATTAACTCATTACAGCAGCCTGCTCCGGCTGACTATCGAAGCTTCCGGCAGCATTCTGCGCCGTCAGCTTGGCCTGCTTGATGCAATCCGGCATACCTATGCCATCATAGCCTGCGCCAAAAGCATACACTCCCGGCAGCTTCTGTCCGAGCTCGCTGCGCAGTCCGGCAATCTTGGACGGATGCCCTACGGGATATTGCGGCATGGAATGTTTCAGCCTTGTAATTTCAGTAAACAACGGCTTGGCGGAAATACCCATGATCTCCCGCAGGTCTTTGCGCACCAGCTCAGCCAGTCCCTCATCCGGTAAGTCTACATTCTGCTCATCGCCAGACCGGCCGACATAACATCGCAGAAGGACGCGGTCATCCGGGCTGGTGTGCAGCCATTTCGTGGAAGTCCAGGTGCAGGCTGTTATATTACGTCCTTCCTTACGCGGAACCAGAAAGCCGGAACCGTCATATTCAGTCACAATATCCTGCTTCGCAAAAGCCATGACTACATTCGCCACCGATACATAATTAACATTGTCCAGCGCTGACACATCCACATGAGGACGAAGCAGATCCGCAGCAGCATAATTCTGCACGGTGACGTAGATATCATCCGCCGTCAGCCGCTCCCCGTTATCCAATACTACTTCATAACGGGGTGCAGGCACGGTTTCCGAAGTCTGTGAAGCCCAAACTGAGGACTCTGTTCCGCTTAAGACCTTTATATCTGTAACTCCAGTTCCCGTCCGCTGCTCGACATCATGCAGATCATGAATCAAGGCATGGACAAGACTCTGGAGACCTTTGCGGAAGGTGAGAAAAGCGCTTTTTTTGGTGCCGGTATGCGTTTCAGCCGGTTTCCGTCCCGTCGTCATTCCGCGAATGAGGCTTCCGTACTGTCTCTCTACTTCACCGAATTGCGGAAACGTAGCCTGCAGGCTAATCTTACGCATATCTCCGGCATAAATGCCGGCAAGCAGCGGCTCTGTCATATTCTCCAGAACTTCCGTCCCGAGCCTCCGTTCGATCAAAGCACCTAGCGATTCATCCTCAGAGCTGCGCCGCGGCGGAATGATAAAATCCATCATCGCCCTCATTTTGCCGCCAAAAGTGACGAGACCGCTCTTTAGAAACGGCTTGAGCTCTGTGGGAATACCCAACACAAGACCGGCTGGCATGGGATGCAGCTTGCCACGCTGCAATATGTACGTCTTCTTGGCATTCGGGTTCGTGGTTACCAGCTCATGATCGATTCCCAGTTCTTTCGCCAGATCGCTCATCGCCGTCTTGCGGGCCAGGAAGGAGTCTGGCCCCTTCTCAATCACAAAGCCCTCGCGGTGCAGCGTTTCTATCTTGCCGCCAAGGCTCCCTTCCTTCTCGACCAGAACGATATCCGGTTGTATCCCGGCTTCCCGGTAATATTTGCGGACATAAAAAGCGGCGCTGAGGCCACTGAGGCCTCCGCCGATAATCACTACTTTACGAGTAGCGCCAGTCATGATCGGCCCACCTTCAGCTCTCTGGTCTTGGTGCGCACTACACCGCTCAGCACAGACATATACGCAGGGTCACTGTTGAGTGAATCAATACGCATCAGCCGCATATCCAGCTCAGAAGCCAAAGCCTGCGCTTCAATATCCAGGTCATACAGCACCTCCAAATGGTCGGAGACAAATCCGACCGGAGCAACCAGCACGTATTTCACCTGCGCCTCACTTAGCTCTTGCATCGTCACCAGAATGTCCGGTCCAAGCCATGGCTCGGCTGTCCGGCCAGCACTTTGCCAGGTGAACTGCCAGGAGCTGACTCCCGCCAGCTTGGCGACAGCCTCAGAGGTGGCCAGCAGCTGGTCACGGTAGGGATCTCCCATCGACAGAATGCGCTCGGGCAGACTATGGGCGCTGAACAAGACCCGCACCTCTTCACGCACCGCACCAGCCTCCTCAAACAGGTCCAGCTTGGCCGACACTCTGCGGCTAAGAACATCGATCAGCTCCGGATGAAGGTGATAACTCTCCACGAAAGCCATCTCGATTCCACAGGTCTCCGCCTTTTCCTTAGCACGTTTGATATAAGTGCCTACGCTCATGACGGAATAATGCGGTGCAAGCACAATACCCACAGCATGGGTAATGCCGTCCCGGACCATCGCTTCTACACCGTCCTCAATAAAAGGATGTGCATGCTTGAGCCCTTGATAGCAGATATATTCTACTTCTTCACCGGTATGACCGCTGTTCAGCGCGGCTTGCAGCGCTTCCACTTGACGGTCCGTGTTCTCCCGAAGCGGAAAAACCCCGCCGACTATTGCTTCATAGCGGTCTTTCAATTCCTTCAATTGCTCCGGAGAAGGCGCATTGCCCCGGCGGATATGAGTATAATAGGCCTCTACCCCTTCCAGACTTTCAGGAGTGCCGTAAGACATAACGAGTACACCAATTTTAGTAGTCATGGATTCCATCCCTTTCTGCGGATAATGGGCACAGCTGGTGATCTGATTATAATGAAAGACGAGGGATTGGAGTTTTCTTCAGCGCCTCGCGGGAATAGTCGTGGATATATTCCGTCAGTTCCTTTAGCGTGTCCAAAGATGCCTCGGGAAATAATCCATGACCCAAATTAAAAATGTAACCCGGCTCAAGTATGCCTTCATCTATAATCACCTTGGCCCGTTCCTTGAGCAGATCCATCGGAGCCGTCAGCAGATAAGGGTCCAAATTGCCTTGAACTGCAAATCCGCCGCCGGTGCGCTGTCTGCCTTCCGTAATGCTGACGCGCCAGTCGAGTCCGATTACATCCGCCTGAAGATTCTTCAGGCTTGACAGCAGCTCTCCTGAGCTGACACCAGGGAAATAAATCTTCGGCACATCAAGATCCGAAAGTCCGGCAAAAATACGGGAAATGGTTGGCAGTACGTAGTGCTCGAAATCACGTGGAGCGAGTGCACCTACCCAGCTGTCGAATAACTGAAAGGCTTTGCCTCCGCTGGCTACATGGGCACGCAAATAAGCGATCACCATATCGCCAAGCTTGTCCATCAGCTTGAACCATACTTGTGGCTGGCTGTACATTAATTCCTTAGTGCGGTGGTAGCTCTTCGAAGGCCTGCCTTCGATCAGATAGCTGGCAATGGTGAAGGGTGCTCCCGCGAAGGTAATCAGCGGCACTTCCAGTTCTTTGTCCAGAATGGCAATGGTCTTCAGGATGTGGCTAAGGTCGCCTTCCACATCAATAGGCTTCAGGCGGTCCACATCGGCAGCACTGCGGATAGGGTTCTCAATAACGGGGCCAATGTTCTTCACGATATCGAACTTTACCCCCAGCGATGCTACCGGATTCATAATATCGGAGTACAGAATGGCCGCATCCACGCCCAGCTTGCGTACAGGCATCATAGTGACCTCTGCTGCCAGCTCCGGCTGCCCGCAAATTTCGAGCAGCGAGTATTTTTCTTTGATTTTACGGTATTCGGGATCATACCGGCCAGCTTGCCGCATGTACCATACGGGAATTTGCTCCGTGTCTTGCTTCCTGCAGGCGCGGATAAAAGTGTCATTGTAGGTCATGATAAGATCTCCATTAGTTGATAGAATGTGGGTAACACTTATCCTTTATTATGCTCTTTTTAAAAGTTCGGAACAACCGCCGAACCCGTGAGGTAATGACAATCCCATGACATTACTATGACAAGTGTTGCATCAACTGTCTCTGAAACTATGATATACTGATTAAATGTCTTTTTTTGAGAACTCGTGATCTTTGAATCCCTTGAAAGGAAGTGAAAGCACTTTGAAGAATTGGGAGACCTGGAAAGTCAACCTCATAGTGCTTTGGTTTGGTCAATTTCTGGTTAATGCCGGTATGACCATGATTACCCCATTTCTGTCCCTGTATCTCGCTAAAGACCTGGGAGTTCATGGGGATGCGCTAGGGATGTGGGCCGGACTTATTTTTGCAGCTAACTTTATGACCTCATTCCTGTTCCAGCCACTCTGGGGCAAACTGGCCGACAAATACGGGCGCAAAATCATGCTGCTGCGCTCCAGCTTCGGTATGGCGATAGTCATTGTGCTAATGGGCTTTGCCCAGACACCTATGCAACTGCTGCTGCTCCGCCTGCTCAACGGGACGATCTCCGGATTCAATCCGGCTTCGATTGCACTTGTTTCGGGCAATACCCCGAAAGCCCGCATGGGCTTTGCCATGGGGCTGATGCAGTCCGGCTCGGTCGCCGGGACCATTCTCGGTCCGCTGATCGGCGGGGCTCTGGCCGACTGGATCGGGTACCGCCCGATCTTTTATATCGTAGGCGCCTTATTATTTGCCGCCTCATTGCTGGCATTATTTCTCGTGAAAGAGAAATTCGACCGTGCCGAAGCTGCTCAAGTCCCGCAGATTTCAGTCTTTGCAGGCTTTAAGGAACTCGCAAAGGTCCCACAGCTGCCTGCATTGTTCGGTGTAACATTTCTCCTGCAGTTTGCCATGATCGCCCCGATGACCCTGCTTCCGCTCTATGTAGAGAAGCTGCACGGTACCTCCGTGGACATTGCTTTCTGGGCTGGAGTCGTCAGCGCGGTTACAGGTGTGTCCAACATGCTGGCATCACCTGTACTCGGCAAGCTGAGCGATAAGGTTGGCGCTCACCGGATTCTTACCTACGCCCTCATCGGCGCTGCATTGTTTATCATTCCGCAGGCTTTTGTAACAACTGTCTGGCAGCTGGTTGTCGTCCGCTTCCTCATGGGTGTCTTCATGGGCGGACTGCTGCCGAGCGTCAACGCTCTCATCCGCTCCTATACGCCTGACGGCAAGGAGAGCCGGGCCTTCGGTTTCAACAGCAGTATGCTGGCACTTGGGAACATGCTTGGAGCCGTTATCGGCGGCTTTCTGTCCGGCTATATCGGCATTGAGGGATTGTTCCTCATCTCCGGCGGCTTCCTGCTGGTCAATACGGTATGGGTACGGCTGAAGCTGTACAAAGGCACGGCGCCGCGATTATTCCGCTGATAAGATCAGCGGCTGCACATTATTTGACAATCGCCAGCGCCAGGCCATCGTAGGCGGGGAGAAGTGTACTTGTCAGCCGTTCATCACTGGCAATCCTCTCATTGAAGCGGCGCATAGCCTGTACGGCGGGTCCATTCTTCTCTGTATTCAAAGTGCGTCCGCGCAGAAAAATATTATCTCCGGCAATCACTGCACCCGGTGAAGCGAGCTTGATGGCATATTCCAGATAATTCGGATAGTTCTCCTTATCGGCATCAATAAAGAAGAAATCAAAGGTCCGACCCTCCGCTTCAAGCAGCTTCAGACTGTCCAGCGCAGGGCCGAGCTTGTATTCTACGGCTTCACCGAATCCGGCCTCTTCCAGGTGCCGTCCGGCAAGCTCTGCATATTCGGCTTTCAGTTCAAGCGAGGTCAGCCGCCCCCCATTTTGGAGTCCGCGGCAGAGGCAGATACCGCTATACCCGCCGAGTGCCCCAATCTCCAAAATACGGGTAGAGCGGGACATCGCAACCAGCATAGTCAGCATTCGTCCATATCCGGGCGCGATGGACACCTCGGGCATGTCACTCTCCTTAATAGCCTGCTTCACCTTAAGCAGGAGCGTGTCCTCTGTATATAGTTGTTCACTATATTCTTCTTGATTGGGCATATGTATTCTCCTTTGTGGTTAGTACTGCTCTTAGAACATCAAGCGGGCAGAATACGGCAGGACGGGCATTGTGCTGCGTCCATCCTTCCCCTATACTTGATAGGCAAGCCGTATGAGGACTACCGGAAGCACCGCTTCCCTTATTGTAAAGGTTATGTGTATTCATCCACAAGTTAAACGGAGTTGAGCGAATTTGGGCAAATTACAATTGATCGCTACCGCCCCCATGGGGCTGGAAGCAGTCGTAGCACGTGAATTAAACGAACTGGGTTATGAGACTACGGTCGAGAATGGCCGGGTATTGTTCAGTGGAGATTACATCGATATCTGCCGCTGTAATCTTTGGCTCAGGACTTCTGACCGTGTTTTAGTGAAAATGGGCCAGTTCCCGGCCAAAACCTTTGACGAGCTGTTTGAAGGCGTCAAATCCATAGAGTGGCAGGACTGGATTCCCGAAAACGGAGAATTCCCTGTGGAAGGAAGGTCGCATAAATCCCAGCTTACCAGCGTACCTGCCTGTCAGGGCATTGTCAAGAAAGCTATTGTCGAAAAGCTGAAGCTATCCTATCGTACCGAATGGTTCCCCGAAAACGGTCCACGGTATGTGGTAGAAGTGATACTTCTAAATGATACCGCTCTGATTACGCTGGATACCACCGGTCCTGCGCTGCACAAACGCGGATACCGACGCCAGGCAACGGAAGCACCGCTGAAGGAAACTATGGCTGCCGCGCTGATCCAGATCAGCCGCTGGAACGGCCACCGCCCGCTGTATGATCCATGTTGCGGCTCCGGCACGCTCCTGATTGAAGCGGCGATGATTGCCTGGAACATTGCCCCAGGCCTGCGGCGCTCATTCCCATCCGAACATTGGCCGGAAATCCCGCAGCGTCTCTGGGAAGAATCACGCGAGGAGGCCTTTGACGCTGTGCGCGATGACTATCCGCTGCAGCTGACCGGCACGGATATCGATCCCGCAGCGATTGAAATCGCCGAAGCCAACGCCAAGAGTGCCGGACTTGCCGGCGAGATCACATTTCAGGCTATCGCTGCCGCCAAGGCCAGACCGCAAGGCGAATACGGCTGCATCATCACCAATCCCCCTTATGGGGAACGGATCAGTAATGACAAGGAAGTAGAGAAGCTCACTCGTCAATTCGGTGAAATGATGCTGTATCTTCCGACATGGTCCTTTTTCGCCATCAGCCCCTACAAGGAATTCGAACAGTTCTATGGACGCAAGGCGGACAAACGGCGCAAGCTGTACAACGGTCGTATCGAGTGCCAGTATTATCAATACCTGGGCCCCCTCCCGCCGCGCAATCCGCAATAAACCAGCATACAGGCAGGCAACACCACTCTGCAAAAAAATAAGGGGCTGTCCCAAAAGTAGTTTTCTACGAGTAGAGACAAACCCTTCTCATTTTCAAAACCGTAAAAAGGTCAAAAGAGCAACATTTCTCCCGTCACTGGAGAAATGTTGCTCTTTGTTTTTGGTCATTTGCAGCTTGCTTCAAGAGATTGTGGGCAAGGCAAAGCCAACCGACCTCAAGCGTCACTTTTTCCATGCCGCGAAGCAGAAAGCGCCGGAAGCCCCGGTTATTTTTCAGTTGTCCAAATACACTTTCCGGTTCCGTCATTCGGCGTACGGCCAGGCCGTAACCTTCCTCA
>NZ_LVYZ01000061.1:0-59425 GCF_001909095.1 Paenibacillus sp. P46E | reverse complement strand
CTGCAAAATGGGGTGCTGAATTAGCGAAATCTAAATCAAAAGAGAGAATTTATATTGTAGAGCCAGTAGGTGATTTCGAGAATGATCCGAACTTAACGGATAAAAGATTCCCTGGAAACCCAACACGTTCATATCGGTCTAAATCGCCATTGAAAATATTAGCTGAATTAAGTTCATGGGAAAGACATTCCGATGAAGAAATAAATCATATGCTTATATCTTTGAAAAAACTAACTGAAGAAGGAAAGAATATAATATATGATTGAATCTTGCATTATAGCAGCCGCCTTTTTTTAGCCGGCTGCTTTTTTGTTGAATAACGGCCTGCAGCATGATATCTGGCAGAAATTAAACTCCGTGTGCGTCCGAAACAAAAAGTTTTCTTAAACCACCCAACCTTTTTCGTTTTCGCTGCAGTATATATTGGAGTGCCACTCGATAACAAGGAGCTTTTAGAACATGAATAAACAACATGCTGATCGTGTCATCAAGGATTACATCAAGCCGCTATATGGTTTTGCTTTGAACAAGACGGGAAAGATTGCCGAAGCCGAGGAGCTGGCGGGAAGAATTACGCTGGAAGTATACCAAGCACTTCTCAAAAAGACAGAGTTATTGGATCTGAACAGCTATGTCTTTAAGATTGCGCATTATGTGTGGGCGAAATTCGTAGGAGAGAAAGTGAAAGCTTCCAACCAAATGCAGATTGATGATAATGAGGTGATGTCCAGAGACGAGGGCTTTGACGAGATTATCCGTCAAGAAACGGCTGGCGCATTGCGGCGGGAAATAGCTTTTTTATCTCACCAGCAACGGGAAATCGTTGTCAAGTACTACTACGGTGGAATGAAAATTAGCGAAATCGCGGCTGAGATGGGTCTATCTGGCGGCACGATCAAGTGGCACTTATTTGAAGCTAAAAAGGAGCTGAAACACAAGATGAACACAATTCGATCGATGGGTAGTCTGGGCATCAATCCGATCCGCATGACAAATTTAGGGCATAGCGGATCCCCAGGAAACAAAGGCGACACCGCCGACTTTTTGGCGACAGCGATCAGACAAAACATCGCTTTCGGAGCGTATCACAAGCCGCTCACGGTTAATGAAATCGCCGAAGAACTGGGCATTTCACCTGTATTTATCGAGGATGAAATCGAACCACTGGAAGAATACGGTTTCATGGATAAACTACCGGGTGGAAAGTATCGTACTAATATGTACATCGAAGATCCGTCCTCTATAAAAAGCGAGGTATTACACTCATTGTACAAAGAATATGCGGAGATTGCCGTCGAGCATTATTTCAAGACGTTTTTCTCGATGGGTGAAGTGTTCCAAGAGACGGGTGTCTACATTCCAGGCGGCGATGTCAATCTGCTGTTGTGGAGCCTCATTCCGTATGCTGGTAATCAATTGAGCTTCAAAGAACACAATAAGGTTAGCCATGAAGAGGTTTCCGTCAGCCGAAAAGATGGCGGCCATTACGTCGCTCATGCAACGATCTACAGAGAGTTTAACGTCAGTTTTGATCCAAAACAATATTATTATTGCGGCGATATGAATCGGGATTCGGATGAACATGCACTAAGGGCATGGCAGGTCGATACGTGGTGGTGCGGCAGACAGGGCGGTTGGCGAGATAATCTGAGTTCTGACTTTGTCAGTCTGATGCATGTGATCAAAGGTGATTTACCACAGAACGATGTGAACATTGACGCCTATCGCCGTCTTTTCGACAAACAATATTTGCTGCGAACGGAATCTGACCTTGAAGTTAACATTGTTTATTGCAAGGATAAGCAAACAGGAGAACGTCTGCGTGCGGCGATTCCGCAACCGTCCGAACGAATCAAAGAAGCTGCGGCAAAATTGGATCAAGCTGTTTATCAAGTGAACCTCGATGGACAACCCGATCATGCACATAAATATGTGCGCTACTGGTCACAGAACTGCATGGCGTCGGGAATAATACGTGCCTTCGTACTCAAACATTTAGTGGACATCGGCATGTTAAAAGTGCCTGATCTGCATCGGAAAAATGGCATTTCCACAATCATGTTCATGAATTAAAGCTAGCTGCTTGACACAGAAGTAATTAGGAGCCATACTATATGTATGAACAACGATAAGAAAATACTAAATGACCTTGAAGCTATTCCCTCGCTTGTACAATCCAAGCGACAGATTGACCGCTATAACCTAGATATAGACGCGCAGGCTATACTCGTCGCGTCTAGGCTAATGGCAGCGGGAGCCCAGCTTGGGCATGCCTCGGAGATTCATTTCTCAAGATTCGGCTTATCAACAGGTCGATATCGTTTATTGGCAGATCTTGAAGATAACGAAGGAGAAGAGTTGCCATCGCAATTAGCTGAGCATCTAGGCGTTACACGTGCTACAGTGACAGGTCTGATCGACATTCTTGAACGGGATGGCCTAGTATCTAGGCGATTAAGCTCAGAAGATGGCCGCCAGAGATCGGTTCTTTTGACGGAAGAAGGAGCAAAGAAGCTGCGTGAAATGGCTCCAGAGCATTTCGCTTGGCTGGAAGCCATGGTGGGCTTACTCAGTATCGAGGAGCGCAGCGTATTTCTCGACTTGCTAGGCCGGGTCACACAAGGCATCTCTGCACTTACGGACGAACGAAGCTTGAAACCTAAGGGAAATATCAGTAATGAGTAAAATGGGCTAGTGATGCTAGCCTATTTTTACTCCTATATAGTTAGGTTCCTAATTATAATTTGCTGAAAGTAATCGATTGAATGATTTCTTAGAAGAAGGGAGCAACGAAATGAACCAGATAAAATGCCCGAATCAGACAGATGATGTTTACGGTATCAAGACTGTTGGTTCCAGGAAAAAGACTTTTGTACTGTGGCGTGAAGTTGTAATGGCCTATGCTGCTCCTGCCATCATGGCAGGTATTGGGGGATTGGTTACTGCTGATAGGGGGCTTCAAATAGGGGCATTAACCACAATCGGCGGTGCATCGGCCTTGATGGCCTTGATGATTGGCCTTTTGTTACGCAGCCGAGTAGGCCATATGCGATGGATCATCGGTGCACCTCACTTGGTTGTGGTAGGAGGGTTCGCATTGGCGGGGTCCTTGTATGGCCTATGCGCCGCATGGATAACATCTGATTTATTAGAAATTAGGATTCCCGGCAACCATTTGGCCTGGGCCGATCGCGTCTGGACCGATTTCCCGTTGTCTGGATTCATAGCAAGCACGATAGTGACATGGCGGTGGCGTCTTGCCGTCACAACTAATTTTTCACCCAAAAGGAGAATGAAAAAATGATCGTTATTGTGGGAGCAACAGGTACGATAGGCAGTGCGCTTTTGGAACGTTTGGTTGATCTTGGCGTGCCCGTCAGGGCGCTGAGCAGAGAGCCAGAGAAGTTGCGTAATCAGATTGGAGAAAAAGGCCAGTCTACTATCGAGATCGCATTGGCAGATGCTGCTGACCCCGAATCGCTGCGCCGCGCGTTTACAGGTGCCAGCCAGCTCTTTATCGCCATGTCCAACAGTCCAAGACAAATCGAATTGGAAACTTCAATCATTCAGATTGCAGCCGAATCTGGAATCAACCACATCGTGAAAATATCCAGCCCTGCCTTTGAGCAGAGTTCTCCAGTAGCAGTCGCGGGCTGGCATCAAGAAATCGAGAAAGTGCTGAGGGAATCAGGTCTCACCCGCACCGTGTTGCGCCCTTATGCATTCATGCAAAATTTAATGCGCCTTGCACCAACGATTACAACCCAAAATGTTTTCTTCGGCTCCATGGGCGATTCACCCTGTAACTTCATTGACTGCCGCGATATTGCAGATGTTGCCGCAGAAGCTCTAATCAACCCTGAGGTATCGGGCCAAATATATACGCTTACGGGTTCGGAGGTTTTCAGTTATCCCCAGATCGCGGGTCAACTATCCGCCCTGCTCAATCGGCCGATAAGTTACATCAACTTGAAACCCCAAGAACTGCACCGTAATCTTATCGAACACGGGCACATGCCTCCTTGGCTTGCGAACCACGTTGTGGAAATTCAAACCATGTCTACGGTGATTCCAGAAATTCCAAATGACACTGTGAAGCGCTTGCTTGGCAGGGAGCCGCGTACGCTAGACGCTTTTCTGCATGAGTGTGTAGAAAATTTCCGGTAGAGGTGGACCCCTCCTGTTTTGAGATTGGTGTCATTAGCAGCATCTAACGTGCAGACTGGCTTATTGCAGGAACGAGGATTTTTGACCTTAAGTCATGATAACAGGTAAGATAGTTTAAGGTGCATTCTGGTGAACCATATCATAGGGGAACGGGCGAGACTGCTTGGGGTGCATCGAATTTTAACCCGGTCTAGAGAACAGTATACCTAAGCGTATGCTTCCGAAGCTAGTTGTGCACGAAGTAAATCGAAGAAGTATATGCTAACAAAACTCTAAGGAGTGGTGTATATGGCGCGTGTTTTATTTATCAATGGCGGATCAGAGGGACACATCAATCCAACGATTGGAATTGTGCAAGAGCTTATTCTGCGTGGGGAAGAGGTGGTGTACTTTTGTGTAGAAGCTTATCGGGAGCGTATGGAGAAGACGGGGGCTTCGGTACGGACATTTGACGATCAAAAGTTTATAAAAGCCTTCATCTCAGGCGGGAGAGACTATGTACTCGAGAGAATTAACGGTCTTTTACTTACGGCAGATATCGTCATACCAAGCGTTCTTGAACAGATCGAAGGAGAGCATTTCGATTACATCATCCATGATTCCATGTTTGGTTGCGGACATATACTTGCTCAAATTCTTAAGCTTCCTGCAGTCAACTCTTGTACTTCTTTTGCACAGACAAAAGATTCATTCGATAAAATGCTGGAACCGTTTTTCACGAATGTCTCAACAGAAATATCTAAACCTATATACAATAAATTTCAAAGCCTGACGGCAATGATCAGGGAACAATACGAGGTGGAGATCCATTCTCCTTACGAAGTGTTTTGTAATCCTGCACCGCTTACAATTGTGTATACAACCAGAGAGTTTCAACCGGGTGAAGAAGCATTCGACCATACTTATAAATTTGTGGGTCCATCCATCTCTTCGAGATTCACCCAAGAAAACCTCGACTTACCGGCAATCAAGGGGAAGAACCTCATTTACATTTCACTGGGTACGGTATTTAACCAAGCCATCGATTTTTATAAGCTTTGTTTTGAGGCATTTAAGAACACAGATCATTCTATTGTTATGGCCATTGGAAATAAGGTTCAAATTTCAGATTTAGGAGAAGTTCCTAGAAACTTCATTGTAAAAAATTACGTTCCACAAACGGATGTCTTACAATACGCGGAATTATTCATTACTCATGGCGGAATGAACAGTACCCTGGAAAGTCTCTATTATGGGGTTCCTCTAATTGTAATCCCACAAAGCGCGGATCAGCCGGTCATTGCCAGACAAGTCGCCAACATCGGAGCAGGCATTCAATTACAAATGCAAAACTTGACCGTAATTCAACTGCGTGAAGCTGTAGACCATGTGACAGGCCACTCATCCTTCAAGAAAGTTGCCGTAAGACTTAGGGAATCCTTTCGCAAGGCTGGCGGGTATTATCAAGCCGTTGACGAGATATTAGACTTTAAAAGTCAATATCACATCTAAAGGCCAGGATTCGGTAAAAAGGGCTGACCCAAGCAGCCGTCTCATGGCTTTTGGGTCAGCTCCTCTGTGCTTGGCGGTTATTCATGCGAATTAAATTTTGGCTTCTCTAATCTGCTATTTTCACGCATGGCTCTCATCTGCCTTGCATGTCTTACATCACGGCGGCGTTCTCTCACTTTGAGTTGGCTAAGCATAATGATCAGCCCCAAAGTTCCGAGCACATAAGAAACCATATGATTCACTTCATTCCACATGTTTGTAGCAGTCAGAAGGGATACCGCTCCAATGATGGTTGCAATAATTCGCCCTGTATTCCTATTTTGCGTATCTATCAATTTGTTCTCAAAGGAACTTGATAGCTTTACCCGTAAATTTCCGCTATCCATTTTATCTACTGCCGAAATGAACTTCTTGGTTGTAGGAAGGATTCCCTTGAGAAGATTCTTGCCTTCATCTACAACGTTGGAGAAGACACTTCCCCGCAGATCGCTGCGCACAACCTCTTCAACATAAGGCTTAACGGTCCCAATCAAATCAAGCTCAGGGTCCAGTCCCGTACAAAGCCCATACACCGTGCCTATCGCTTTTCCCAAAAATGTTGTGTTTGCAGGTAATTGAAAGGGCTGAGAGTAGAGGAAATCCCGTAATTCTTCAACATTGTCACCTGATGTCACAAAACTGAGGTCAAACGTATCCCCGTTGATTTGTTCAAATAATGACGTAAGATTCCTTGAAAATACCTCTAAATCTCCATTCCGTCTTAAAAATCTCAAACGGGTAAGGGCATCGATAGCGCCGTGAGCATCTTTTAAATACACGGCCATTAGAAGGGCTACCATCTGCTCCTTCATATCATCGGGAATTCGTCCAACCATTCCAAAATCGATTAATGCGATGGTGCCGTCAGGCTGTACGAGAACATTGCCCGGGTGCGGGTCTGCGTGAAAGAAGCCTTCTAATAGAATCTGTTCTACGAAAATTTCTATTAGTGACTTTGCTAATTTAGTCTGGTCCACACCCCAAGCATCAAGCTGGGCAAAATTGTTGATTTTTACGCCTTCCAAAAACTCCATGGTTAACACCTTTGAAGTGGTATAGGACCAATGAATGGCTGGAACGACGACATCATCCCGATGGATAAACTGCAGCTGAAATTCCTCTGCATTTTGTCCCTCTTTTTGGTAATCGAGCTCTTCCATCACGGTGTCGTGAAACTCATCATACACCGCATCAAGGTCCATGAAGTCTGACATCTTTGTCCAGCGTTTCAATAATCGAATAGCAACTTGGATGGATTTCCAATCAATGGTAATAATGTCCTCGACTCCGGGACGCATTACTTTTACTGCGACGTCTTCACCTGTCCGTAATGTCGCCCGGTGTACCTGTCCTAAGGAAGCTGCTGCGATGGGAGCTGGACTAAACTCAGCAAAAATCTCGCTAATCGATGCTCCGAGTTCACGCTCTATCTTTTGCTGTATCTCGGAAAAATCCACGGAATCCACGGAATCCTGCAGCTTTGATAATTCATCGATGATTTCCTTCGGCAAAATATCCACCTGTGCACTAACATGCTGCCCAAGCTTGATAATTAATCCACCCATATCCATGGCGGTATTCGTGAAATACGCTGCCTGTTTTCGATATAAGGCTTTTGTTTTCGCCTCTAAGCGCCGCCCCGGAATAAAATACTTTTGCCTGCCCAGCCACCAGAAATCCCAGGCGAACTTGAAAATCATCCGCATGGTTCTCCTGAACCGGAGATCCTTCATCAATTTAAAGAATTCGCTCATTCTTTTTCAGCTGCTACAGGTTCTTTTTCATCGACCTCAGGTTCGTTATCCTCATCTTCAGGAATAGTAGTGTTTTTATCGAAGATCGCTTGGGCCATACTTTCAAACTTTTTGGAAGCGCTCATGAAGAAATCCGCAAATTTGTTGAACATTTCTGCTTTGACTAGAATGACGGCTCCTTTGCGCTTATTCCCGAAAACGATGAATTTCTCTCCTGGCTTGAGTTCAAGTTCTTCCCTTGCTTCTCTAGGAATAACAATTTGTCCTCTCTCACCCATTGAGGTTGTTCCCAGCACTTTGCCATGCCCGAATCCGTGACTGTTTTCTTTTTTTTGATGCATCATCAATCTCTCCTTTGATAAATAATCTACTTAATAGTATGATATTTCATACTAATCATATTTACAATGATTGTGTTGAGTTTTGAACCGGGAAAATACAATAAACGTAATTTTTTGTTACAATGAGACTACTGAACAGTTAGGGGCGGTGATCAACATGGGAAGAAAGCAGGCTTTTACCAAATCGGAGTTGCTTGACCAGACCAAGCAGTTGCTCCTGCAACACGGTTATGAGGGGTTTCAGCTTAAATTGTTATCGCAAAACCTGGTAGGGGCAAGAAGTACAATATACCAGTATTATGCCAATAAAGACGAGATCGTTGCTGCATGCATGAAGCGCGTAATGGAGAATGTACTACAAAAAACGTCAGCGATTGATGAGACGGATTGTATGGTCGCTCTTCAGAATCTGCTTACAGTATATCTGGAAGAGGCTGATTTCCATCAATTGCTTGGTGACGCCCATAAAATAAATACAGCCAATTCTGTTGCGGCAGCGAGTGATCTTGAATTTATTGAACAGGCACATGTCACTTTAAAAAATCAGCTTGAGCTATTGTTTGGTCGTGCGCAGGAAGAGGGACACTTACATAGAAGTATTCCACTTCCGGTCATCATCGGCGTCTATTTTAACCTTATTGAAACGCCTAATATGCTGAATATGCCTACGCCTGAGTGGAGTAAGCTATTGTATCAAATGTGGCTGGGGGGAGCTGGAAGGGACTGAGGTCCATTTCCATTTATTATATTTGACACTCGTGTCGAAAATGGTTCGTACTAGATTACACGAGATAGGATAATTAAAACGAGATACCAAATGTTTAATTTGACACTCGTGTCATTTATTTAAGAGGAGGAGAGGGATACACTATGTTCTTGGCATGGAAGGAATTGAAACATAACAAGACAAGGTTTGTGATGATTGCAGTCATTTTTGTGCTTATTTCTTGGTTGGTATTTGTTTTATCGGGTTTGGGGAATGGATTATCTACACTGGCGGCTTCGACATTTAAAACCATGAAGGCCGATTATGTGGTTTTCGAACAAGGGTCGAAAGCGTCAATGAGTAAATCTTTACTGTCTAATGAGTTGACCGCGAAATTAACAGAAATGCCGAATGTTAGTGCCGTTTCTCCAATGGGTACCATCATGGCATCTGCAATCAAAGGAAATGGTGCAGTCAATGAGGATAAAGTAGATATAGCTATTATTGGTATTGATCCGGGAAGCTTTTTAGAGCCGGCGATTATTGAAGGTGTGGGACTGACTACCGAGAATGTGACGAAAGTTATCGTCAATAAGACCATGAAAGATGAGGGATTTAAACTTGGGGACACCTTCAAGCTGGATGGTTCAACAGAATCATTGACTATTGCCGGTTTTGTCCAGAATCAGACGTACAACCATGTATCTGCTGTTTTCATACCTATTACAGAGTGGCGAAAACTTGCGTTTGCAGCACCAGGCTCAGACAAAGGGGTCACGGAACCAGTCAATGCAATTATGCTTCAAGGTAAGGATATTGACCCTAAGGCCATCAATGAAGAATTGACGGGGACCGAAACGGTTACCCGTGCAGCAGCGGTGCAGGGAATGCCCGGTTACAAAGAAGAGAATGGCACGATCATGATGATGCTTGCGTTCCTGCTTACGATCTCGGCATTCGTACTTGGTGTGTTCTTCTATGTATTTACAATGCAGAAGACGAACCAGTTCGGAATTATGAAGGCTATCGGGGCTAAAAATGGGTTCTTGGGCAAAGCTGTTGTCTCACAGGTGTTTGTTTTGTCGCTCTCTAGCATTATCGTCGGCATAATCCTAACTTATGGGTCAGCCGCTATCATGCCAAAAGGCATGCCGTTTATGCTTGAAACCAGGCTGGTAGTGACGTATTCCATCATTTTGTTAGTGATTTCCTTGCTTAGTTCCTTGGTGTCGGTACGCATGATTTCGAAAATTGATCCGCTTAAAGCGCTTGGGAGGGTTGAATAATGACTAAGGGATTGCAAATTACAGGAGCATCAAAATATTACAATGAAGGAATGAATCGTATTCCCGCACTAGATAACGTATCCATAAATGTGCAAACAGGAGAGTTTGTTGCGGTAGTGGGACCCTCCGGTTCGGGTAAAAGTACCTTCTTATCCGTTGCGGGTGCATTGCTTAAAGCCACTGAAGGAGAAGTTATATTAAATGGTCAGGATATATCGAAGCTGTCAGGCAACCAACTTTCCGACATCCGGTTGCGTGAGATTGGCTTCATCATGCAAGCTTCAAATTTGGTTCCATACCTGAATGTTCTTGACCAGTTGCTTGTGGTGAAGCGGATGTCGGGAAAAGTTACTGCAGCTGATAAAGCTTTTGCCGCAAAATTGCTTGAAGAACTAGGGCTAGGCGCCAAGTTGAAGAGCTACCCGGAGGAGCTGTCCGGGGGCGAGAAACAGCGTACCGCTATTGCCCGGGCGTTAATTAACGATCCCCATGTCATATTGGCCGACGAGCCTACAGCAAGCCTGGATACCAAACGCGCCCATGAAGTTGTCTCCCTGATTGCCCATGAGGTAAGAACACGCCATAAAGCGGCGATTATGGTGACTCATGATGACCGGATGCTCACCTACTGCGACAAGGTATACCGGATGGAAGACGGTAAATTATCGTTGGAGCAGGCAGGAAGGTTTGTATAGGGACGATGGGTAAAACAAAAAGGGTATAACAAAACAATCCGTAGCAGGTGCGATAGGCTTCTGCTACGGATTGTTTTACTTTTTAGAGCGCTTCGCCTACTTGGTGAACCCGCAGCAGGTTGGTAGTTCCGGTGCGGCCTGCAGGGACACCTGCGGTGATGACCACCAGATCTCCATCTTGCACGTAGCCGGCCGACTTGGCCAGTTCAACGGCGGCGGCTACGGCTGCATCAGTGCTGGAAGCGGACTCGCTGCGGAGCAGCGGCGTTACACCCCAAGTCAAGGATAGGGCATACAGTACGCTCTCCTTGGTGGACACAGCGATGACCGGTACAGCCGGCTTGTGCTTAGCGATGGTGCGGGCAGTAAGGCCGCTTTCGGTCAAGGCGAGAATAGCCTTGGCGGAGAGCACGAGGGCCGTATGGGCAACGGCTTCGCCGATGGCACCAGTTACGTCGGTGGAGCCGACTTCACCCTCACAGCTGCAGCGGCCGTAGCGTCCCAGGGCGGACTCGGCGCGGGTGGCGATGCGGGCCATGGTCTCGACAGACTCCAGCGGGTACTTGCCTGCAGCAGATTCGCCGGACAGCATAACGGAATCAGTGCCGTCGAAGATGGCGTTGGCGACGTCGCCCGCCTCCGCACGGGTTGGACGCGGATTCATCTGCATGGATTCCAGCATGTGGGTGGCGGTGATGACTGGTTTACCGGCCAAATTGCACTTCTTGATCATCTCTTTCTGAACCAGCGGCACGTCCTCCACTGGCAGGTCTACGCCCAGGTCGCCGCGGGCTACCATCAGGCCGTCGGCTACGCTCAGGATGGCGTCCAGGTTCTCCACGCCCTCGTCATTCTCGATCTTGGCGATCACTTGGATATGGCTGGCGTTGTGCTCGCTTAGGATCTGTTTAATCTCCAGAATGTCTTCGGCTTTGCGGACGAAGGATTGGGCGATGATGTCGATGTTCTGCTCAATGCCGAACTTGATGTGCCGGACGTCTTTCTCGGTGACCCCGGGAAGGCTGGTCTGGACGCCGGGAACGTTGACGCCCTTGCGCTGCTTCAGCTTGCCGCCGTTCTTGATAAGGCAGGTGATCTCGGTGCCTTCGGCATGTACGACCTCCAGACGGACCAGACCGTCATCGATCAGGATGATGCTGCCGGGCTTCACATCTTGGGGCAGCTGCTTGTAGGTGACTTGAATGCGGTCCTTGGTGCCGAGCACTTCCTCGGTGGTCAGAACCACGGCTTCACCCGGTACCAGCTCCGCGTAGTCTGAGGCCATTTTGCCGATGCGGATTTCCGGACCTTTGATGTCGAGCAGGACGGCAACGTACTGGTTCAGCTCCTTGGCTGCTTCCCGGATGCGCCGGATGCGCTCCGCGTGCTCGTCCAGCTCTCCGTGGGCGAAGTTCAGGCGGGCAACGTTCATACCGGCTTGGATCAGCTTCCGGAGCATTTCGGGGCTTTCGCTGGAGGGACCGATGGTGCAGACGATTTTAGTTTTGCGCATGACTTTTCTCTCCTTATATTTAACGTTGAACACTTGTGAAAACTTTCTCTAACTCATACAATAAAGCATAATGATTCATCAGAAAAATATATATATTTTCGTTATTCATCAATTTTGATGTAGAAGGCAGGTCATCTTATGAATCTTCACGCCCTTAAAATATTCCACACCATCGCTGAAAAAGGCGGAGTCACCCGCGCTGCGGAGGAACTACGGATCAGCCAGCCTGCGGTTACGGCACAAGTACGCAATCTGGAAAAAGAGCTGGGTATCCAACTGTTGGCCTCCAAGGGGCGTGGCATTCTATTGACCGATGCGGGTCAGATGCTGGCCAGCCATGCCAAACGGCTGTTCGCGCTGGAGCGTGAGCTGGATGAAGTGGTCCGGGAATACAAGGCCGGGTTCAGCGGTATCCTGCGGATCGTTGCCACCTACCTGCCAGCCAATCTGCTGCTGCCGGAATGGCTGGCTCTCTTCAAGCAGGAGCATCCTTCCGTGGAGGTGGTCTTGACCACAGCCAACTCCCGGGAAGCGGTGGAGAGGCTACTGCAGTATGATGCAGAGGTTGCCGTCTACGGAGGCGGCTGGGAAGAGCAGCCGGGTATCGAATGGGAGGAGCTTCTGGAGGATGAACTCTGGTTTATCGTACCCAAAAACCATCCATATGCCGGGAAGGAAATTACATTAGCGGAAATGATGAAGGTTCCCTTCATTCTGCGTGAAGAGGGAAGCTCTACCCGGGAGCGTCTTTTTTCCTTGTGCCGGGCTTTGAACGTGAATCCTCCCAAGGTCGGTCTGCAATTTAACGGGGTGAACGAGATGGTTCGGGCTGTTATGGCTGGCTACGGAGCCATCTTTATCTCCTCCCTGGCCGTAAGGGACAATGTCGGGCGTGGAGAAGTGGACCGTGTGAGGGTCAAAGGCGCTTCGCTGCTGAATCCGATTGCTGTCTGTACCCGGAAGCAGGAGACGTTGTCGCCGGCTGCGGAAGCATTCCTCTCCCTGGTCCGGGAACGTTCGAAAGGACGGGCAGAAAATTAACTGTTCCGACGAGTATTTTTTGAACGAACTAACACGTTTTTTTCAAAAGCTTATCCGATGGCCTTTTTTCCGCAAGTAGAATCAAGCAATGCAATTTCCATCACTCTACAATGACTATAGAGTGGTTGAAACGAGGTGAACAGTCGAATGCACGAGTGGCACAAGCAAATCCAAATCATCGTTAATGAAATTGACGAATGTATTAAGAATCGTAACAGTGAAGCTATAACGCTACGATTTCTTTCCCGCAAGTTAGGATATTCCGAATTTCATACTACGAGAAAATTCAAGGAAATATCGGGTATGCCATTTAGGGATTATCTGCGGAATAGAAAATTAGCCTTTGCACTAAAAGAGGTCCGGGATAGTGAGAGAAGCATTTTGGATATTGCTTTTGATTATGGTTTTTCATCACATGAAGCATTTACCAGGGCTTTCAAGGGAACATATGGTGTAACTCCAAGTGAATACCGGAAAAAGCCTATGCCTGTCGCCCTTCGTACAAAAATAAACTCTTTCGACCGCTACTTTTTCGGATTGGGAGAGATTGGGATGATCAAATCTGCAGATGAGGTTAACATTTATTTTGTAACCATTCCCGCACACCAATTTTTGCACATTAAAAACTATGAGAGTAACAGGTATTGGGATTTTTGGCAAAAGCAAAGTCTTCTTCCGGGACAGGACTGTGATACCATTTGCGGCTTACTCGATAGTATAAAGGGCAAATTGGATGACGATGGCGGGAGTGAATCTAACGGTGGCAGCGGTCAGATTATGGCTTACATTAATGACCCGGCTGGCAGACTCTGTGATTGGGGTATTCCACGTATAGAGTGTTTTGGTGTACGTCTTCCTTTGGATTATACAGGTGAAGTACCGCCACAAATGCTTATGATTGATGTTCCCGAAGCCGAGTATATTGTTTTTGAACATGGTCCATTCAATTATGAGCAGGCAAATCGTATTGTTGAGGAAAAGATGGAAAGTGCAATGGCAACTTTTGATTTTGCAGACAGCGGCTACTGCTTTGATAATTCTCCTGGGAGAATCATTTACGTGTATCATGATCCGGAACGGTTTTTGAAGTATATCAGGCCAGTACGGAAGCTATAGTCCATAAAAAGGACCTGCCTCAGACGATAGGCGCTTTACTCTGTATGGGCATTCGCCCAAGCGCCCTTTCCGCGAATGCATATGATGATTATGCATACTCATTGAAAGGAGCGATCACATATGGGATTTTTTCCAACGCCGGGAACCGGGGGAGGGTTTCCGGGCGGACCTGGCGTGCCGGGAGGTGGAGGTCCCGGGACTCCGGGACTTCCAGGAGGTGCACCGGGAGGCGTTCAAGCGCCGACGGCTCCTCCACCGCAATTCGTGCCGCAAATGTCGGCCACCACATTTGCCGTCGATCCCGGCGGGATCAGACGCTGCATGTTCCGTAACACATACATTTGGCTGAACAACGGCGAGCAATTCTGGTTCTACCCGGTATTCGTCGGGCGAAATTCGATTGCGGGGTTCAGATGGTTCGGTTTCTTCTGGGGATACTTCGGCATCGATTTGAATCGGATTAGCTCGTTCACCTGCTTCTAAGGCAGACAGCCAAAGAGAACAGCCTGCGGACTGTTCTCTTTGTTGTGCAACTTTTCGTATTGACGCTATCCTCCAAGACACTATTGCCCTACAATGCTTTTGATACCTGCCTCATAGAAAGGGTACATATTATCAAGCTCCATAATATGGGTTTGAATGGGTACACCATACATTAAAGCGAACAATTGACTTACAAATTCATTATATTGAGAAGGATGAATCGTTTTAATCTCCGAAAGATGGTACATAAAAACCTGCTGCAGACTCAGCGGCTCTACCTTTTGGTCAAAGGCATCCTTATTAAAGAGATAATACTCGTAAGGTGAAGGTTCGATAGCGGGTGGCTTTTCTGTAAGCTTACTGTAATATTGAATGAGCGATATCATGATTTTTTTCTTAATAAGATTAGTAAATACGGGAGACGTTAACTGAGATATAAGCCAATTGGTGGATACATATCTCGAAGTTTTTTTGATCACTACAAATATCAGGTTATCCCCCGGTCATGTCTGAATTGCTTGGGCGTCATCCCGGTATATTTCTTGAACACTTTGGTGAAGTAGCTTTGGTCGTTGAAATGAAGCCGGGTTGCGATATCCGAGAGGGTAATGCCCGGCAGCTCCATCAGACGTTTGGCTTCCCCGATCCGTTCCTGCTGAATGTAATCACTGACGGCCAGGCCGGTCTCTTTCTTGAACAGCTGGGACAGGTAACTGGCATTCAGCCCGGTCACCCCGGCAAGCTTGCTCAAGCTGAGTTCCTCGTATAAATGGTTGAAAATATAATTCTGGCACAGCGCAGAGGTGCGGGACAGCTTGGACCTGTGGTTGTCTTTCACATGATCGGCGAAGTCGCACAGCGCGGCTAGCAAGGCCCGGTCCACCGCCGGAATATCCTTCAGTTCTTCAATGTGTTGAATATGAAAGTCGCTCAGCGTGTAGGCAATCTCCCAGAACAGCCCTCCGTCCATGGCCGAGCGTGTTGCCAGGGTAATAGAGGTGATGGCGAGATTCTTTTTGCTGCGCAGCTGGCTGTTCTTGGAGAGCAATCCATACTGATCTTCGTTAAAACCCGCATGCGTCTGCAGCAGCCCTTCCTTGTCTCCATTCCGGATGTGTCTGAACAGCGCACGCTCTTGGCTTGGATCATGGTGCAGCCAGGTATTCTCCCGGCGGTAGGACAGATCCAGATCAGGTGCCCCGCCCTCTAGCTGCGCAGGTTGGAGCTTCAGTGAATCCAGCAGCAGTTCGTTGATGGTTAGGGCTTGGCCGGTTACCAGTGTATACAGCAGGATGGCCGCATGATACAACCGCATCCGGTCCAGTACGGGAAGCAAGTCGTAATATTGCAACCAGACCTCCAGCTGTCCAGAAGAAATATTATGGTCCCGCAGGAGGCTTGCCGCGGTTTCTTCGTTCATGGACGTATACAGTGAAGGGCCGATCACGAAGGTTACAGCCAGCTTCAGCTCACCAGATAATGGGAGTACAACGAAATTCTCCAGGTATGCCGTTGTGCAGATTTGCGGCAAAGCAGCAGTCCTACTTGCATCACTCCCGCTGTTCGCTGCATCCAGCACATGCTCCCGAACTTCTGCCAGCAGCCCCTGGCTGTCTTGAGCGGGAGGCCGGGCTTGGTAAAACTGGGGTAGTGCCTGCTCCGTTTCGCCCTCTGTATTCAGCCAAATGACCGGTATCCGGTAAGCCTCGTACAGCAACCTGCAGATATAAGGAATCCGTTCACCGTCCTCTAGATGATCAAGCATATTCTCTCACCTCACACCTAATGAAAATACCAATAATACAATGATTTTGCCATAAATCTACCGGGAAGTATATTAGAATGGAGACAAGAAAGCACTTTCAAGGAGGTATATGATGACTACTAACATAAAGCACCTCATTTCGCAAATGACGCTTGAAGAGAAGGCTGGACTCTGCTCGGGGCTGGATTTCTGGCATACCAAAGGCATTGAGCGGCTGGGTATCCCTTCTGTAATGGTGACCGATGGACCGCATGGACTACGTAAGCAGGCAGAAAGCGCCGACCATCTGGGTCTTCATAACAGTGTGCCTGCTACCTGTTTTCCTTCGGCGGCTGGACTCGCTTCTTCCTGGAACCGTGAGCTGATCCGCCGGGTAGGTGAAGCATTGGGCAGAGAATGCCAGGCTGAGGATGTAGCCGTCCTGCTGGGGCCGGGAGCGAATATCAAGCGTTCACCGCTGAATGGACGGAATTTCGAGTATTTCTCGGAAGACCCCTACTTATCATCGGAGATGGCTGCCAATCATATTCAGGGTGTGCAGAGCCAGGGTGTGGGGACATCGTTGAAGCACTTTGCCGCCAATAACCAGGAGCACCGCCGAATGTCTACCGATGCCGTCATTGATGAGCGGACGCTGCGGGAGATTTATCTGGCGAGCTTCGAAGGGGCCGTGAAGCAAAGCCAGCCCTGGAGCGTCATGTGCTCCTACAACCGGGTGAATGGTGAATACGCTTCGGAGAGCGAAACGCTGCTAACCCGGATTCTGCGGGACGAATGGGGCTTCGAAGGCTTCGTAGTGTCCGACTGGGGAGCGGTGAACGAACGGGTAAAGGCGCTACAGGCAGGACTTGAGCTGGAAATGCCTTCTAGCGGAGGGATCGGTGACGCCAAAATCGTTGCCGCCGTGAACAGCGGCGAGCTGTCCATGGAGACGCTGGACCTTGCGGTGGAGCGGCTGCTGAACTTTATTGGTAAACGGACAGAGAACCGAATTGAGAACGCTTCGTTCGATCCGGAGGAGCATCACCGGCTTGCCCGTGAAGTGGCCAGGGAGAGCATGGTGCTGCTGAAGAATGAAGACAACCTGCTCCCGCTTGCCCAAGAAGGCAAGATTGCCATCATTGGAGAATTTGCCAAGAAGCCGCGTTATCAGGGCGGCGGAAGCTCGCATGTGAATCCGACGAAGCTGGATGATGCTTTTGCGGAACTACAGGCGGTGGCGGGAGCCTCCGCAAGCTTCCAGTATGCGCAGGGCTATGAACTGGGTAGTGATGAGATTAATGAGGAGCTTATGCGTGAGGCGTGTGAGGCGGCACTTCATTCAGAAGTCGCAGTGTTGTTCCTTGGATTGCCGGACAGATACGAGTCGGAGGGTTATGACCGCAGCCATCTGTCACTGCCCGCAAGCCATATTGCGCTGATTGAAGCGGTGGCTGAGGTGCAGAAGAATTTGATCGTCGTCCTTAGTAACGGATCTCCGGTAGAAATGCCATGGCTAGGCAAGATAAAGGCGGTTCTGGAAGGCTACCTGGGCGGACAGGCCTTTGGCGGGGCGGTTGCTGATCTGCTCTTCGGCGCTGTAAGTCCAAGCGGTAAGCTGGCGGAGACATTCCCGGTGAAGCTGAGCGATAATCCGTCCTTCCTGAATTTCCCCGGTGAAGGGGATAAGGTGGAGTATAAGGAAGGCTTGTTCGTCGGCTACCGCTATTATGATAAAAAAGAGCTGGAGCCGCTGTTCCCGTTTGGTTTCGGCCTGAGCTACACCGAATTCGAGTACAGTCATCTGGTGCTGGATAAAACCGCCATTAACGATACGGAAACCGTGCAGGTCAGCGTAACCATAAAGAATACCGGCAGCCGGGCCGGACAGGAGATTGTGCAGCTCTATGTAAGTGACGTTGAGAGCAGCTTTATCCGTCCACTGCAGGAGCTGAAGGGCTTCCAGAAGGTGGCGCTGCAGCCCGGGGAAGCGCGTGAGGTTTCTTTTACACTGAATAAACGCGCCTTTGCCTATTACAATGTGGGGCTTAGTGATTGGCATGTGGAGAGCGGAACCTTCCGGATTGGGATCGGAGCGTCATCCCGCGATATCCGCCTAAATGCTACACTTGAAGTGGCTTCCACGACTGAAATGGCAGTAAGCTTTCACCGGAATACTACAGTGGGGGATCTCCTGGACAATCCGCTTACAGCAGAGACCGCGAAGAAATTCAGCAGTATTTTCGGGCTCGAAAGTGCGATGGAGGATAATCCGGAGATGTTCCTGGCGATGATGAAATATATGCCGCTACGGGCCATGATCGGCTTCGGGCAGGGGAAATATACCGAAGCGGATCTGGCTCAGGATCTAAGCGAGCTGAATGCTCTGGTAGCAGCGAAATAAAATCCGCAGAAGCTTGTTATTCCTTTCAGGCTCTTCGTGGGGATTGAAAAAGGCAGCAGCCCTTTACCGGGGGTTCGCTGCCTTTTGGGTTAGTTGTAGACAGAAACTTCAGATTGCACCGTTTCACAATAAACGGATTAAAATAGTCCAATCCCCGATCTCCAGATTGTCCATTTCATCCGTGATGAAGACAAGTTATAATGAAAGCGCAATCATGAATCTGGGGCAGGACTGTCCACAGAAAAGAATAGATGAGTTTCTGAATTCAATGCTCAAATGGAGGTATAGACGATGACGAATATACAGCTAAAATGGTTCTCCAGCACAGAAAATGCCCCTTGGACCGAACGCGGGGCAGACGAGGCTGAAGTCTCTGGAACGGAGGAGGCTGCACCGGCTAATCTAACCATTACCGACGATATTTATCAAACGCTCGAGGGCTTTGGCGGCTGCTTCAATGAACTCGGCTATGCTGTTCTGTGCAATCTGCCCGAGGGCGAGAGAGCCAGAGTGATGCATAACTTGTTCCATCCTGAGGGCGAGCAGCGCTTCAGTATCTGCAGGCTGCCTATCGGAGCCAGCGATTATGCGCTGGATTGGTACAGCTTGAACGAAACGGATGGCGATTACGCCATGGAGCATTTCTCGATTGAACGTGACAGACAGCTGCTGATTCCCTATATCAAGGAAGCCCTCGCGCTGAACCCGGAGCTGAAGTTATTCGCTTCTCCCTGGAGTCCGCCAACCTGGATGAAATTTCCTAAAGCCTATAACTATGGCACACTTCGCTGGGAGCCGGAGATCCTTGCCGCGTATGCCCTCTATTTCGTGAAGTTCGTGGAAGCCTACAGGCAAGAGGGGATTACCATACATCAGGTTCATGTGCAGAATGAAGTAGTTGCCGACCAAAAGTTCCCGTCCTGTGTCTGGACTGGCGAGCAGCTCAAAATTTTTATCCGCGATTATCTCGGACCGGCCTTCGAGGAGCATGGGCTGGATACGGAAATATGGCTTGGCACGATCAATGCCCCGGAGCCGTGGGATGAATGGCTAAAGAAGAAATCCAATGATTATGATGCCTTTGCCGGTGTGGTGCTTGGTGATCCGGAGGCTTATAAATACGTCAAAGGCGTTGGCTATCAATGGGCAGGCAAGCATGCGATTCAGCGTACAGTGCAGAGCTATCCGGAGCTTCGCTATATGCAGACGGAAAATGAATGCGGCGATGGCGAGAACACCTGGTTTTACGCCAAATATATATTTGGCCTGTACCAGCACTATTTTATGAACGGTGTAAACGCTTATATCTATTGGAATATGGCGCTTGCTCCGCAAGGACGCAGCACCTGGGGCTGGGAACAGAATTCTATGCTGACCATTGATCCTGCCTCAAGGCAGACCATCCGCAATCCGGAGTACTACGTGATGAAGCATTTCTCCCGTTTTGCCGCGCCGGGTTCGGTAAGGGTTGGGCTGAAGGGGCCATGGAGCGGACATGCTGTCGCTTTCCGTACGCCCGAGGACAAGCTGACGCTGGTTATTGCGAACCCTTATATGGAGGAACGGATGCTGCATCTGCGCAGCGGGTCATTGCTGATTTCCTTCAAGCTGGAAGCGGAATCTTTTCATACCCTTGTGGTGGGTTGATTAGAGCATAGCTATATTCTAAGGAACTAACGTCCGGAACATGCGGGGCGTTAGTTTTTTGCTAGAAGGACGGCGAGCCGTTTCCATTGGTAGAATTCCATTCTTGGGATAAACTACAGCAAGTGAGGCAAGGGGGCTGGAGGAGACAATGTTTGCCAAATGGTTGATGAAGCTGTCGGAGCCATTCCGGCGGAGTATCCGCAACAAGCTTATTCTGACGATGATTCTGCTGGCTGTGGTGCCCATCGTCGCTATTACGGCTCTGGCTGCAGAGAACAGCCGCCGCTCGATGGAGGCTGAAGTGATCAGCACGAATCTCTCCAATATGAAATGGACTGGAGTCTATCTCGGCGACCAGTTCGCCCAGCTGAATAATCTGATCTATACAGTGCTGATCAGTCCGCATTTGAGCGATTATCTGGCGAATGCCGAGGAAGCGAGCCTCTCCAGCCAGTTCACAGCGCAGCGGAATATTACCGATACTCTGACTAATCTGTTCTACTCCGCAGGGAATCACGTGGTCGGCGTAGAGCTGTATTTGAAGGAATACAACAAGCTGTACACGATCAATGCCTCACAGAGTGACATTGAATCCCCTGCTGTTATTCCGGCACCATATAAGCTGCTGTTCGATCAGGACAAGGACTTCATGATCACCACGGACAGCACAGACGGGGCCAAATTTCAGCTGATCCGCAGCATTAACCGCTTTGAGAATCAAGAGAAGCTGGGCGGGATTTCTCTGCAGATCCGCTGGGGAGTGCTGGACCAGACGCTGAATCTGCTTGGGCGGGGTAACGACCATACGGTTTTTATTGCCGGCGCGGACGGCAAGGTACTCTACCAGCCCTGGGGCAACGCTCCGGCAAAGGCAACCCTGGACCGGATCGCTCGAACGGGTGAGAGCCAGGGGTATTTTCGCAGCGACGATGAGTATGTGTTCTACAACACCATCGATCCGGTGGGTCTGAAGCTGGTCACTGTGATCCCTAACAGCTTCATTAACCAGAGCGCGCTGGCGACCATGAACTTTGGTCTGATCATTGGTGCCGTGTCAGTTGTGGTGGCCATTCTGCTCGCAGTCATACTGGCCTGGCGGCTGGCCACCCCGATTGTCAGCCTGGCCCGCTCGATTCAGGGCTTTGGCATGATGAAGGAACGCGAGATACGGCACACCACCCGTGTGGATGAGATCGGTCTGCTGGAGACGAAGCTGGATCAAATGTCGCACCGTATCCGTGAGCATATCCGCACAGAGTACATGATCAGTCTGGAGAAAAAAAGTGCTGAGCTCAAAGCCCTGCAGGCGCAGATCAACCCGCACTTTCTGCAGAATACCCTGCAGATGATCGGCAGCATGCTGTTCAAGAACAGCCCGTCTGAAAGCTACGGAGTGATCAGATCGCTAAGCGATATGTTCCGCTATATCATCCGCGAGCCTGAGGATCTGGCCCCGCTGCGGGCGGAGCTGAATCATCTGAACAACTACATGCAGATCCAGCAGCAGCGGTTCGCAGCCCGGCTGAGCTATAATCTTGAGATAGATGAAGGGACAATGGAGAGCTTCATTCCGAAGCTGAGCCTGCAGCCGATTGTAGAAAATGCCTTTTTCCATGGCCTGGAGCGGCAGGAGGGTCCTTGGGAGCTGGAGGTCAAGGTGGTCAGTGCCGGACTGGATACGGTCATTATGATTCGTGACAATGGCGTAGGAATCGGGCCGGACCGGCTTGCTGAACTGCAGGGCAGGCTTACCCGGCGCAGCGGGGACTTATGGACACATGGAGAGCGGATTGGGCTGCGTAATGTCGCTTCGCGGATTCAGATGCATTTTGGCGACAGCTACGGCATTAGCGTAAAGAGTACAGAGGGACAGGGAACCACAGTGACCGTAAGAATTCCCCTATAAAAAATAAACTATATAAATTGAGTTTGTGAGTTTTCAATAATTCGGGCAGAAGTGGCGGAGGAGAAGTTTGGAACTGGAGGAGCGATAGCGACCGCCTTTATGTTTGGATTTCTACCGCAGCCAAGCGGTTCAAATCAGGAAATCCAAACATAACAGCGGCCGGAAGTCCAAACATTCTCTGGAGCCACGGCCGAGCCCGAAATTTTGATTTCCCGTGCTCAATTTATATCCGAAAGGAATGAACCGACGATGTATAAAGTACTGCTGGTGGATGATGAGAGCTGGAACCGGGACATCGTGCGGACGTTCGGCTCCTGGGAGGAGCTTGACATGGAAATTGCCGGAGAAGCGGAAGATGGACGGGAGGCGCTGCGCCTGATCGGAGAGCTGGCCCCGCATATTGTCATTACCGATATGAGCATGCCCGGTGCCGATGGTGTGATGCTGATGAATGCTGTACATGAGCGGTTTGCTGAGGTTAAGATGATTGTGGTCAGCGGCTACGATGATTTCAAATATGCGCAGAATGCTATCCGGTACGGGGCGGTGGATTACTTGCTGAAGCCCATTGATCCGAAGGAACTGAACGCAGTGCTGGGCAAGTGCAAGAAGGAGCTGGAGGCAGCTTCACAAGGGCAAAGTGCGTACGCGCCGGACATTGACGTCTCCATGTGGCTATCCTCTTATAAACAGCTCATGCGTGTCCATTTCAATGAATTATATGCTGAAGGTGTGAACTCAGTTCTGGAGGGGATCGGCAAAGAACTGGAGCCTGGTGGAACCCGCATGCCCGGTGCGCTCCGCCAGGCTGGAAGTGAAATGCTGCTGCTCCTGAAGGAGCTTATGCGGGGCAACGGGCTTGCAGACGATGTTCTGAAAGCGGAAATTCCACATGCAGCATTGACTTCGGCAGGCAGCATAACCGCCTATCTGAAGGAGCTCTATGAGGCAAGCCTCGAGCAGCTGATCGGTCAGCGCAAGTTCAAAAACAAGCTAAACCTCGAAGAGGTGAGGCAGTATATCGACGGGCATTTTGCCGAGGCGGTGACGCTGGAGGGGCTGGCGAGAGCTTTTTTTGTCAGCAAGGAGTATTTGAGCAAGGTGTTCAAGCTGGAATATGGCTGTAACGTCACGGATTACATACTCGGGCTTCGGATGGACAAAGCCAGGGAGTGGCTGGCCGATGAGAATATTCCAATCAAGACCGTGGCTGAGCTTGCGGGATATGAGGACGTGGGGTATTTCTACAGGGTGTTCAAGAAGCATTTTGGCGTGGCACCGGGAGAAATGCGCAAACAGAAAGCCGGTTTAAAAATGTCCAATCCGGAAGGGTAATTCCGTCCAATTAAACGCTTTCATAAACGGGTTACAATGAAAGCGTAAACAAAACAAAGACATTGGGAGGTCTTACAGCATGACAAAGACGAGCAAAGGGTTACTCTGCACGATCCTCGCCGCTACACTTCTTGCAGGCTGCGGTAATAACAACAGCGGTAATTCAGGTACTGCAACCGGAGATACAACAAGCACCGGCAGTGTCGCCAAAAGCGTCACCCTGAAGATGTTCATCGCCCAGCCGCGCTTCAAGGAGCAATACGATAACTATATCGCCGAGTTTGTGAAGAAGGAAAAAACGGACAAGAACATCGATGTCTCCGTACAGCTGGAAATGCCTACGGCCGACAACGCTTCCCAGATACTTAAAACACGGCTCGCTTCGAATGATGCGCCGGATATTTTCGCCATTCATGCTGTCAACGAAATCCCGTCCTATTATAAAGCCGGATATTTGGAGGATCTGAGCAGCCAGCCGTTTGTCGGCAAGCTGCTGGACAGTGTGAAGCCTTCCGTCACCACTACGGACGGCAAGGTTGTGGCATTGCCTTTGGAAACCTTGTCCTGGGGCTACCTGTACAATAAAAAAATCTTCAAAGAACAGGGACTGACCCCACCAACGACGCTGACAGAGATGAAGACGGTCATCGAGAAGCTGAAAGCCCAAAAAATAACACCATTTGTACTTTCGTACAAAGAGTCATGGATTCCGCAGCTGGTGCTGCCGCTGGCTGTAGGCGGGATGATGAAAACCGAAGATCCTGAATTTGTGAACAAGATGAACAAGGATGAAGGTTCCTTCACTGAGATGAAATCGGCAATCTTTGATGTGTTCGATCTGATCAATGCGAACGGCACTGCCAAGGCTACCGAGGTTGGCGGTGATGACGGCGCAGCCGCCTTTGCTGCAGGCAAGGGAGCGATGTGGCTGATGGGTCCATGGTATGCGGAAACGATTCTCAAATCCAATCCGGATCTGGACTTTGGGGTAGCGCCGCTGCCAATCAACGATGATGCCAGTGCGACTCTGATCAATCTGAGCGCCTCGACATCGCTGGCCGTATCGCCAACGAGCAAGAACAAAGAAGTAGCACTCGATTTCCTGAACTATGTGCTGGACGATCAAGCATCCAACGCCTTCTTCCAATCGCTTAAGTTCAATCCGGTATCCACGGTTCACACCTATGAGAGCTATCCTTGGATCACTGAAGCTACTACCTATGTCAAAGCAGGAAAGTCTGTTCAAGACCCGGCTATTCCGCAATCGGTCAAAGATGAGGTAGGCAAAGGGCTGCAGGCGTACTACGCCGGACAAATGTCGCAGGATGATGTCCTGAAGGCACTTGATAAAGCATGGAAATCCTTCAACAAAGTCAATAAATAAGCTGCGGCGGATATTCAGGGATGGAAGAGCGGGAGAACCCATTTTTCTCCATCCCTGTTTGCTGCTGCCCACATAGAGGGAGAGGGGCGGTTACTGTGCCGAATAAGAAATACAAGAATGTTCTTTCACTGCTAGCTTTTGTCGCACCAGCATTGATAATCTACTCATTATTTCTGCTGATTCCCACGGTTGGCGGAATGTACTACAGCTTCACGGACTGGAATGGGCTTAATCCCAATTATTCTTTTATCGGACTCGGCAATTTTATTGAGGCGCTGCGTGATGATCCGGATTTCGTGAATGCTCTGCTGTTTACGATGAAATATGTGCTGTTCATGATCGTTCTGCAAAATGTATTCGCACTTGTGCTGGCGGTGTTCATTGAGACGAAAACTCGTACTAAAGGCTTTTTCCGCACCATTTTCTTCATGCCCAATATGATCAGTACGATTATCAGTGCCTTCATGTGGACCTTTGTGTTCTCCCAGGTGCTGCCGCAAATTGCCGAAAAAACGGCTATGTCCTTCCTGGACCAGCTGTGGATAGGCGATCCCAAGGTATCCTTTTATTCGATCATAATCGTATCGCTGTGGAATGGTGTCGGCTATATGATGATTATATATCTGGCCGCCCTGCAGGGTGTGCCGCAAAGCCTTAAGGAAGCTGCTGTTATTGACGGCGCCAGCCCGTTCCAGACCTTCCGGAAAGTGACACTCCCCATGATTACACATGCGGTGACCATTTGCTTCTTCCTGACACTGAACGGGGCGTTCAAGGTATACGAAGTGGTCTATGGATTGACCGGCGGGGGGCCGGGACGCAGTACGCAGGTCATCACAATGAATATTTTTGAAGAGGCGTTCTCCAACAACTTCCGCTACGGCTATGCCAGCGCCAAATCAGTCATTCTGTTCGTAATTATCCTGATTTTCACATTCATCCAGATTGGTGTCATGAAACGAAAAGAGGTGGAAGCATGAGACTCAGAAAAGGAGCTTCCCTGCTCATTACTCTGTTTCTTTCGATCGGAGCGCTCATTTCCTTTTTCCCGATCTATCTGGCCATTATCAATTCCGTAAAAACACAGGGCGAGATGTTCTCTTCCTTCCTGGCTTTGCCGACCAAGCTGCATTTTGAGAATTACAGCCAGGCCTTTGATAAAATCAACCTCCTGCACAGCACGCTGAACTCGGTCATTGTATCCGTAATCGGTATCGGCGGCATTATCTTCTGTGCAGCCCTGGCAGGCTACAAGCTGTCCCGGACCTCCGGTAGGCTTAGCGCAGCCATCTTCTCCCTGTTCATAGCTTCGATGCTGGTGCCGTTTCATTCAATCATGATTCCGCTTACCCGGATGGCGAAAGCCCTTCATGTCAGCGGCAGCACCTACGGATTGGCCCTGATCTATATTGGCCTCGGGGTAAACATGGCGATTTTCCTGTATCATGGTTTTGTGAAGTCCATTCCCCGGGAGCTGGAGGAAGCGGCACGTATTGACGGCTGCGGTGAATTTCAGACCTTTTTCCGGATTATCTTCCCGCTGCTGCTGCCGATTACGGTGACCATCGCGATTCTCGATTTCCTGTGGATCTGGAATGACTTCCTGCTGCCGCTGCTGATGCTTACGGATTCCAACAAATACACATTGATTCTGTCGACGAATACGTTGTTTGGGGAATACAACAAGGAGTGGTCACTCATTCTGGCTGCGCTGGTGCTGACCGCACTTCCGGTAATTGTCATCTACGGCTTCTTCCAGAAGTTCATTATGCAGGGCATTGCTGAGGGCGCCATTAAGGGTTGAGGATATAAGGTGAACATTAAAAGTTCATAATAGGGTCTGGTTGTACTGCGGGGACTGTTTGGACTTTCGGCCGCTGTTGTCTTCAGATGTATTTTATTATATCGCTTAGCGGATAACATCTGAAGACAAAGGCGGACGCTACGCTCCTACAGTTCCAAACGTCCCCTCCGTACTTTTACCCTATTTTGCTTTTAAGTTCACCTTCGGTGGGTGAGTAAGAATTATAATGACAAGGACAAGAACAAGAAATTTTCCATAAGGGAGGTAAAAGCAACGATGAATCAACTTCGTTACGGCGTTGCCTATTACGATGAATATATGCCTTACGAGAGGCTGGATGAGGATATCGCCATGATGAAGGCGGCGGGCATCAATACGGTCCGCATTGCTGAATCGACTTGGAGTACGCATGAGCCGCAGAATGGCGTCTTCGACTTTACCTCCGTTGACCGGGTACTGGATGCGATGCATGCTGCGGGGATTGCTGTCATCGTCGGAACCCCGACGTATGCCGTTCCCACCTGGCTGGTCAAGGAGCATCCGGATGTCCTGGCTGTAACGCCAAAAGGACCCGGAAAGTACGGCGCGCGGCAGATTATGGACATTACCAATCCCGCCTATCTATTCCATGCCGAGCGGATTATCCGCAAGCTGATCAGCCGGGTCTGCAAGCATCCGGCGGTGATCGGCTACCAGACGGACAACGAGACGAAGCATTACGATACGGCCGGAGAGAACGTGCAGCTTCTGTTCGTCAAATATATGCGGGAGCGCTTCGGAACGCTGGAGGAGATTAACCACCGCTTCGGACTGGATTACTGGAGCAACCGGATTAACAGCTGGGAGGACTTCCCCTCGGTAGTGGGCACCATTAACGGCAGTCTGGGGGCGGAGTTCGCCCGCTTCCAGCGGGGACTGGTGACGGATTTTCTTGCCTGGCAGGTGGCGCTGGTGAACGAGTATAAGCAGCCGGGACAATTCGTCACGCAGAACTTTGATTTTGAGTGGCGCGGGTATTCGTTTGGGGTGCAGCCATCCGTGGACCACTTTGCCGCGGCCCAAGCTTTTGACATTGCCGGAGTGGATATTTACCATCCCTCACAGCATGAACTGACCGGAACGGAAATCGCCTTCGGCGGCGATATGACCCGTTCGCTGAAGCGCAGCAATTACCTGGTGCTGGAGACGCAGGCGCAGGCTTTTCCCCACTGGACACCTTATCCGGGTCAATTGCGGCTGCAGGCCTTCAGCCATCTGGCATCAGGTGCGAATATGGTCGCTTACTGGCACTGGCACTCCATTCATAATTCATTCGAGACGTATTGGAAAGGGCTGCTTAGCCATGATTTCAAGCCGAACCCGGTGTATAACGAGGCGATCACGATCGGCAGGGATTTTGCGCGCTTAAGCGAGTCGCTGTATGGTCTGCAGAAGCGGAACAAGGTGGCGGTAATGGTCAGCAACGAAGCTCTGACGGCATTGGAATGGTTCAAGCTGCCGGATGGACGGAGTTATAATGATGTTGTGCGCTGGATGTATGACGGGCTGTACCGGATGAACATTGAATGTGACTTTATTCAGCCGGATTATCCCAGTCTGTCGGATTATAGCCTGATCGTTGTTCCGGCGCTGTATGCGGTCCCGGATGAGGCCCTTGAGCGTCTGAATGAATACGTGCGTGCCGGCGGACATGTCGTATATTCTTTCAAAAGCGGGTTCGCGGACGAAGTTATCCAGGTACGTACAACCGTACAGCCGGGAATCATTAGTGAGGCCTGCGGCATTAGCTACAGCATGTTCGTCACACCACATGAGGTAAGGCTGAAGAGTGAAAATGCAGTGATTCCTAGCGGGGACAACCTTGTGGAAACTTGGATGGAACTGATCACCCCGACGACAGCAGAGGTGCTGCTGCGTTACGATCATCCGCACTACGGCGAATACGCCGCAGTTACCCGGAACCGTTATGGACAAGGCAGCGCAATGTATATCGGCTGCATGACAAGCAGAGAGATGGCGGACAGCCTTTTGAAGGCTGCCGTGCAGGAGGCTGGATTATGGGGAGCTGACCAGGAGCTGGCATTTCCTCTGATCGTCAGAACAGGCATCAATCCGCAAAACCGGACGGTGCGTTATTACTTTAATTATTCTGACTCTCCGCAGTCTCTGGTATATCCGCATGGCCCTGCTGAAGAGCTGCTGTCGGGCCGGAAAGTTGCGCCTAAGGAGGAACTGGAACTATCCCCTTGGGGATTTCTGATTCTGCTGACTTAGAATATTTGATTTCATCTCCGGAATTTGCTAATATACGGTGTAATATAATAATTCTTTTAGTTTTCTAGGGTTCCGCAGCCCATCTAGGCTGGCTGGTCCGAGGGAAGACGCACGGACCTATGATCCGTGTCAACACGGAGGGATAAAAGCCCGGGAGGTATCGTCCAGTTGGATGATGGCCTTCCGGGCTTATTTATTTTTACACAGGAGGAGATTCACTTATGAAGAGTAATAGGGCATGGTTAAGTATTGCAGGCGCGGCCTGTCTGGAGGTCGTGTGGGTCATCGGCCTGAAGCATGCTTCCGCTCCCTGGGAGTGGCTGGTAACAGGAATGGCGCTTTTGGTCAGCTTCTATACTCTTGTCGCGGCCAGCAGCAAGCTGCCTGCAGGAACGGTATATGCTGTATTTGTCGGACTTGGCACGGCAGGAACGGTTCTTATGGATATGATCTGGTTCGGGGAGCCGTTCAAGCTGCTCAAGCTGGTGCTTATATTGGTGCTGTTGGCCGGAGTCATTGGCCTGAAGCTTGTTACCGGGGACACCCGTACGAAGGAGGTATCATAACATGGATTGGCTGATGCTTATTGCTGCAGGCTGCTGTGAGATGCTTGGGGTGGCTATGCTGGGCAAGCTGCAAAGGGACCGTGACTTCCTGACGTTGTTCTTGTTTGTACTGGGCTTTGGCGGCAGTCTGCTGCTTCTGTCTCAGGCGATGAACACTCTGCCGATGGGTACGGCTTATGCGGTATGGACAGGGATTGGTGCTTCCGGGGGAGCGGTACTGGGGATGGTATTATACGGGGAAGGGCGCGGATTACGGCGGATTATTTGTATTGTAATGATTCTTGGAGCGGCCGCCGGTCTCAAACTCATCGGGTGATTGGGAGAAAGTAATGAAATGGACACCTGTGCGATGTTTCGATTGGGATAACATGGTAAGTATATATAGTAGGTATATTAACGTAATCCAATCAAACGGGTAAGGGAGACTTTCATAATGAAAACCGGTATATCCGGCACCACCACACTTAAAGACGGAACAGTACTGTCAAAGATGGGCCAGGGAACCTGGAATATGGGCGAAGATAAGGCTGTGCGTAACGAGGAAATTGCTGCTCTTAGGCTGGGGGTGGAGCTGGGCTTGAATCTGATTGATACCGCTGAAATGTATGGGGAAGGACGCTCGGAGGAACTGGTCGGGGAAGCTATCCGGGGAATCCGTGACCAGGTGTTTTTGGTCTCTAAGGTGTATCCGCATCATGCCGGCCTGGATCGGATCATCCGCAGCTGTGAAGAGAGTCTGAAACGTCTGGGAACAGATCATCTGGATCTCTATCTTCTGCACTGGCGGGGGAAGGTTCCGCTGCAGGAGACGGTAGAGGGGATGGAGCAGCTGGTAGCCTCCGGCAAAATCGCCCGCTGGGGCGTTTCCAACCTGGATATGGAGGATATGAAGGAGCTGCTGCGTATTCCTGGCGGAGACCGCTGCGTTGTCAATCAGGTGCTCTATCATCTGGGCTCAAGGGGCATTGAGCACGAGCTGATGCCCTGGCAGCGCACGCACAAAATTCCTGTAATGGCCTACTCTCCGCTGGCACAGGCGGGTAAGCTGCGTAAAGGGTTAGCCGAGAATGAGACGGTGCGTGAAATTGCGCAGAATCACGGAGCGACACCGCTGCAAATTATGCTGGCCTGGAGCGTCCGGGAAGGCGATGTCATCTCCATTCCCAAAGCGTCGACCCGGGAGCATGTCACCGAAAACGCATCGGCCGCGAAGATCCGGCTGAGCGACGAGGAGTGCTGGAAGCTTGACGATGCATTTCCGCAGCCGGCCTGGAGGGTACCGCTGGATATGATTTGATGATTTGAGGGCTGTCCCTGGAACGGGGCAGCTTTTTCTTTTGTCCTGCCGCGGCAGGGTGGTACACCGTTCTCAGCCGAATTCATTGAATTGTACGGAGATATTCCGATTTATATTACGGAGATTGGTGCATTCTATAATGACGAGGCGGCAGACAGCGTGTCGTGGCATGCGGTTCGGTCTGATAAAGAATGAATCAAACGGCGGAGGTCTTGCGGTAAAATGCAGGCTTCCGTTTTTACATGGTAGGCCATTCGCAGCAGGAAAAATGCCGGTAAATAGCCCGTTGGCAGGAACTCTTAAATGATGTCAACAATGATCATGACGAAACCGTGTTTTCAATTTGCTGACAAAGAAAGCGCTTTGATTTACGATGTGGTCATAGGGGATAACCTTTCAGAGTATTCGGTAAAGGGCATCTCATTCAATAACATAAGGGGGCATTTCAAATGGCCACAACAGCAACAACACAAACTTCGTCCGGTGGTATAAGGGTGAGGGTTCAACAATTCGGCCGCATGCTCAGCGGTATGGTTATGCCGAATATCGGCGCTTTTATCGCTTGGGGCTTGATTACGGCTTTATTCATTCCAACGGGCTGGTTCCCGAATAAAGATCTGGCTACGCTGGTTGGTCCAATGATCAAGTTCCTGCTGCCGCTGCTGATTGGTTTCACAGGTGGACAGATGATCAATGGCAAACGCGGCGGTGTAATCGGCGCAATTGCGACCATGGGGGTTATCGTAGGGTCAGATATTCCAATGTTCCTTGGAGCGATGATAGTCGGTCCACTGGCAGGCTGGATATTAAGACTCTTCGACCGCGCGGTAGAAGGCAAAATCAAAGCAGGCTTCGAAATGCTCGTCAACAACTTTTCACTCGGGATTATTGGCGGTGCTTTAACACTCGGGGCTTACAAAGGGATCGGGCCGCTGGTCCAGGGACTGACCAATATTTTGTCCAACGGTGTTGAGGTTCTAGTCAATCACAACCTGCTCCCGCTTGTTAACATCATTATTGAGCCGGCAAAAGTATTGTTCCTGAATAATGCGATCAACCACGGCATTCTGAGTCCTATCGCTGCGGAAGAATCGGCGCGGATCGGGAAATCCATTCTGTTCATGCTTGAATCGAACCCGGGCCCAGGTCTTGGTATCCTGCTTGCTTACTGGCTGGTAGGTAAAGGTTCGGCCAAATCATCCGCTCCGGGTGCCATTATCATCCATTTCCTTGGCGGTATTCATGAAATCTACTTCCCGTATATCCTGATGAATCCCCGTCTGATTCTGGCAGTTATCGGCGGCGGCGTGAGCGGTACCTTCACCTTCCAGCTTCTGGGCGCAGGACTTACCTCTTCACCATCTCCGGGCAGTATCTTCGCTTACATTGCCATGACGCCTAAGGGCGGTTACGGTCCAATGTTCGCCGGTGTTGTTGTAGCAACAGTAGTTTCCTTCCTCATCGCTTCTATTCTGCTTAAGACCAGCAGCAAAAACAACGAGGAAGAAGTAGATCTGGAAGAAGCAGCAGCGAAAATGCGTGATATGAAAGCTGCCGGTACTGCGGCTAGCCCTACAGTAGCAACTGCGGCAACTACAGCCAATATAATCACTCCTAATGTGACAGCCAACGTTCGAAACAAAGCGGATGTGAACAAAATCGTCTTTGCTTGTGATGCCGGCATGGGTTCCAGTGCCATGGGTGCTTCCGTATTGCGGAAGAAGCTGCAGAATGCAGGGGTCAACATTACTGTGGTGAACTCTGCGGTCAGCGAAATTCCTGCCGATGCTGACATTGTTGTTACCCAGAAAACACTGACCGACCGTGCGATTGCCAGCAATCCAAAGGCAGAGCATATCTCGATTGACAACTTCCTGAAGAGCCCGAAATATGACGAGCTGGTGGAACGTTTAAAGTAAGAATTCGTCGTGTACAACTATCATACAAGCTAAATTTGCCGTTCAGATCAAAAACAGTCAGGCCGGCTGACATTATGAAGGTCCAATCTGTATAAAGCTAAATTAGGAGACAAACGCTGGCCTTCACAAGCCAGCGTTTGTCTCCAGTTAAGGCGAGGGTACACAGGCTATGAAGAAAATAACCGCAAGGCAGCGCCAGATCCTATGGATCCTCTTGGGTGTAAACGAGGAGATCACTGCCGCTGAAATCGCCGAGTCTATCGGAGTGAGCGTGAGAACCGTTCACCGGGAGATGGAGGATATTGAGCAGTCGCTTGGGGAGTTTGGGCTTGATCTGATCCGGAAATCAGGAAAAGGCATCGCTTTGAGCGGCCAGGAGCCGGCTCTTGCGGAGCTGCGCCTGTTTTTGCGGGAAGAAAAGCCTGCGGAGTATTCCGGGGAGGACCGCAAAATATTTGAGCTCTGCGCGCTGCTGGAGGCTGAAGAGCCGGTGAAGCTGTTCACGCTGGCCCATTCGCTTAAGGTTACGGTTGCTACCATCAGCTACGATCTGGACGAACTGGAACCGTGGGTCCGCAAATTCGGCCTGGAGCTGGTCCGAAGGAGAGGGTATGGCGTAGAGATTACAGGTCTCGAGGTTGACAAGCGCCGGGCGGTCTGCCGGCTGGCTGCCGAACACCTGGACCTGTCCGATCTGGTGGGCCATACTCCGCAGACCGAGAGCAATCCGGTCTTCCGCCTTCTTCTTACTACAGTCGGCAAATCCAATCTGATGAGCGTCGAGAGTATGCTGTGGGACATGGAATGGAAGTGGACCGCAGAGCTTCCCGAAATTGTCTACATGGAGATGCTGCTGGGGCTGGCCGTGAGCACCCGGCGGATCGAGATCGGCCGGGGAATGGTTAGCGGCGAAGAAGCCGGATACTCCAGGTTATCTGATCACCGCAACATCGCCGGGGCCGAGCAGTTCGTGAGCCGTCTGGAGACCGTGCTCGGACAGGAATTCCCCCGGGCAGAGATTCTCTATTTTGCCGGATTGTTTGACCGTGTACAGGACTCATTTTCCTCAAGCGGTTTTGCCTACGGCGATATTGAGCTGATGGAGATTGTATACAGGCTGACAGAGAGTGTTGCCAAGCGCACGGGCCTGCCTTTTCAGAGAGACCGTTCGCTGCGTGAAGGGTTGCTGGAGCATATGGACCCGGCGCTGAAGCGCATCCGGGAAGGCACGCGTATCCGGAATCCGCTGCTTGGACCTATCCGCAAAGATTATGAATATTTATTTGCGGTTGTCCGGGCAGCGGCTCAGGATATGAAGCTGGAGCTAACCATTCCCGATGAAGAGATCGGTTTTCTGGTGATGCACTTTGGCGCATCCGTGGAGAGGCTGAACCAGCTCAGGCGCAGTGTCCGGGCGATTCTGGTCTGCGCCAGCGGACTGAGCTCTTCCCGGCTGCTTGCCACGAGGCTGGCCAAGGAAATGCCGCAGATTGAGGTTCTCGGCAACATCTCCTGGTATGAGGCCGCCCGTCTGCCGGATATGGACTATGACCTGATTATTTCAACGATTGATCTGCCGATCGACAAGGAACGCTATATCAAGATCAGCCCCTTGCTTACAGGGGAGGAGATAGAGAAGCTGCTGAATTATATTCACAATATAACACTCAACGAGCAGGACACGTCCGCCCCTGAGGAATCCGGCAAGGCCAGCCGGGAAGAAGCCGCGCTAAGCCGGTTGAAGAGCTACAAAGGGATACTGGATGAAATGGTCAGTCTGCTTGAGCGCTTCCGTTTCCATCCGCTAGACAACAGCGGCCTGTCTTTATCCGGGACGCTGTCCGGGATGCTGAATCTGTTGAACGGCAGCGGGGTAATCGATGATTCCGACATTCTGCTGGAGCGGCTGCTTGAACGGGAACGCATGGCCAGCCAGGTGATCCCGGATACAGGACTTGCGCTGTTTCATACCCGCAGCAGTCATGTGCATATGTCTTCTTTGACGCTGTACCGGCTGAGCCAGCCGGTGCTTTTGGAAGGCGGAACTGAGGTCCGTGTCATTCTGCTGATGCTTGCCCCGCGCAAGCTGTCCAAGGAAAGCCTGGAGGTGCTTAGCGAGATCAGCGCCCTTCTGCTGAATTCGGAGCTGGTCAAACTGCTGGAGGAACGGACGGAGCCTGAGATCAGGCGGTATTTATCGTCTGAGCTGCTTCATTTTTTCGAAAATAAAATGTGAAAGTGAGAGAAACCATATGAGTATACTGTCTGAAAACAAAGTGATTATGAACGGTGCTGCCAAAGATAAATATGAAGCGATCACTATGGCCGGAAAGCTGCTAGTCGATGCCGGACATGTAACGGAGGAATATGTGCCGAAGATGCTGGAACGCGAAGAGGTGGTATCTACCTATATGGGCGGAGGCCTAGCGATTCCACACGGCACTAAGGAAGCCAGACCTTTTATTAAATCCACCGGTTTGTCAGTCATCCGCTTCCCGGACGGCGTGGATTTTGGCGGCGATGAGCCTGCGTTTGTGGTCATTGGCATTGCAGCCGCAGGTGACGGCCATATGGAAGTGTTGACGAATGTGGCGATGATCTTCACGGAAGATGACGCAATTGAACGGGTCATGAATGCACCTACTCCAGCTGATGTTATTGCTATTTTTGAAGGGGGACTGGAGTAATGAAGGCTGTCCATTTCGGTGCGGGCAATATCGGCAGAGGCTTCATCGGTTTGCTGCTGTCGCAGGCGGGATATGAAGTATGCTTCGTGGATGTCAATGAGGCATTTGTAACCCAGCTCCAGGAGCGCAAAGAGTATCCGGTGACCTTGGCCAGTGAGGGCCAGGAAACGGTCATTGTCAAGAATGTGACTGCGTTAAGTAGTGTAACCCATGCGGAGGAAGTGGCAGCGGCTGTTGCGGAGGCCGATCTCGTAACGACGGCAGTCGGGGTCACGATCCTGAAGCATATTGCCGGTGCAGTAGCGGAAGGCATCCGCAGACGGGTGGCTATCTCCGCAGCTCCGCTGCATGTCATTGCCTGTGAGAACGCTATTGGCGGCAGCGCCCAGCTCAAAGAGCTGGTATATGCCAAGCTGGACGAGGAGTCCCGCGCCAAAGCGGACGCCTCTGTAGCATTTCCGAATGCGGCGGTGGACCGGATTGTGCCGTTGCAGCAGCATGAGGATATTTTGAAGGTAGTGGTAGAGCCTTTTTACGAGTGGGTGATCGACTCCTCGCAGATGATTCCTGGCTATGTCCCTGTTGAAGGTGTTCATTATGTGGATAATCTGGAGCCATACATTGAGCGCAAATTGTTCACGGTGAACACGGGACATTGCTCGGCTGCTTATCTCGGTTATCTGCGCGGGTATGAGACGATCCAGCAGGCTATGGCCGATGAGGCATTGACTGCGCAGGTGCGAGAAGTGCTGGAGGAGACCGGTGCGGTGCTGATTCAAAAGCATGGCTTCGATGAAGCGCAGCATAGCAAGTATATCGATAAAATCCTTGAGCGTTTCCGCAATCCGGCGCTGACGGATGAAGTGTCCCGTGTAGGCCGCTCACCGCTGCGCAAGCTGTCACCGAATGACCGTCTGGTCTCACCGGCACTGCAGGCTTATGACAGAGGACTGGGCTATACAGCCCTGACCCGTTCCATGGCCGGAGCCTTGCTGTTTGATGTGAAGGATGATCCCGAAGCCGTAGAGCTTCAAGCTGCAATTGCAGAGCTTGGCACCGAAGCTGCGTTAACGAAATACACAGGCATTGCTGCTGACCATGCGGTACATCAGTCGGTAATGGCAGAGTATGCGAAATTAAAGTAAAAGCTATATAAACAGGGGTTTCGCGCTTCCGTCAGCTCGTGTATCGGCTGAGGCGCAAAACCCCTTTGTTGTTTGGCAGGTTAAGGACTCCATCGATTGATGGGAAAAACCTGTGGTTAGGCGGGGAGGAGTGACTTACCGTTTAAGCAGGTGGACCCAAGCTGCATCCGGAGAAGTCGGCTTAAGACTCCCGCCGGTAGGCTCCACGGTCAGTGCAATATTGTCCGCTTCGCCCAGCTGGCTGCCCTTAACATACAGATGGCCCTTCCTGTCTTCAATCTGAACCAGTCCCAGCGTGTTCCGGCTGCCGTTCTTCACAGCCCAGGCCTGAATGGACAGGCCGTCACTGAGTGCAACATCTTCGATCAGCACGAACAACTCCCCGGAGCTGCCGTTGTACCAGACATTGCCGGAGAATTGGTCCTTCCGGCTCCAGTCCAGCGGGTACGCTACGGTCTCCGGCCTGTTCAGCACCTCCATCGCTTGCGGCTCATAGCTGCTTACATAACGGTTGCGCTCCGAGCGCCCGTCCTGCTCGGTTCCGAACAGTCCCAGGAGCATGATGCCCACGGCGCAGCACAGAGCCAGCGCCGCTGCCCCGCGCCGGTAAGCGGGCCGCAGGTTTCCCAGTCTGCGCCGCCATCCTGTCCACCGGACGCGGCGTCTGATCTTCCGACGCACTGAACCTGATGGATAGAGGGGACCCTGCTGTTCTGCATAGACAGAGAAAGGTTCAGATTCTGCGGAGCAGGTTCCTTTCCCGGCGGCCATTGCTTCGGCAGACCCTCCTTCAGTATCCGGAGACGGCTCTGCAAGCAGCGGCATCCAGGTGTTATATCGTTCACGGCAGACCGGACACTCTTCCAAATGGAAGCCCATCTCCGCCCGCTTGTTTCCCTGGATGTCATTCCCGATCCAATCGATCCATTCCTCTTCGCTGTAATGGCGGAAGGGGACATGGGAGCCGCTGCTGCTATGGAGGAATTCAGAATTTTCGTTTCTGTAACGGTTCATAGGAGGGGTCTCCTTCCGGCTGCTCGATCCAGCCTTGCTTGATGAATTGCCTGCGCATATTGGCAACGCCGTATTTAATCCATGATTTCACCGTGCCCAGCGGAACGCTCCAGGAATCCGCAAGCTCCTGATGCGTGTGCGCGGCATAATAGGAACCGAGGATCGCCTTTCTCTGGTTGACCGGAAGAGTCTGCAGCGCATGATCCAGTGCTTCACATTGGAGCTTGCGCACCGCGGCATCCTCCTGAAGCGGTCCGTCCGGCTCACGATGCAGCACTTCGGGATCGGCAATAGGCTCCGTCCGGGCCTTCCGGCGCTGCCTGTCGATACAGCGGCTGCGTGTCATTACCGCCAGCCACGCCTTGACCGTGCCGCGTGAAGCATCATAGGCTCCGCCTTTCCGCAATACCTCCAGAAAAATATCCTGGCAGATGTCTTCTGCCTCCATCCAATCCTGAGTCTGCCCATAGGCGATCTTCATGATGAAAGGCGCATAGCATCCATAGAATTCGTCAAACGCGGCTGTGGAGCCTTCGCACATCTGCGCCAGTGCCTCGGCCATTGCCTCGTTGTGGGGATCCATCGCTCTTTTTCCTCCCTTAGCAACATTCATTGGTCCATATCTGACTATTTGATACTCCGCCGCTCGTTTTTTTAACTGCCTTTTCTTCTTTGTACCACTAAAATTATTTTTTTAAAAGACCTCCAAAAATATATTTTTTACAGTAAATCCAAAGCCGGTATTCGTTCGTATCTTTATCGGATGAACTACCGAAGGAGGAATTATTGATGTTAAAACGATGCGGAAAACCACTCGCTGCACTACTGATTCTGCTGCTGACAGGACTGGTCTGGAGTTCAAATGCGGGATTGCCTAAAGCGGCGGCTGCAGGCGCAGTAGAACTGTACACACCTTATGTTGAGTTGTCTGCGGCACCGGGCGAGTCGGTCACTTATCCGGTAGATGTAATCAATCATGGAACTGCTACACAGAAGGTCGGATTATCATTTGACGCAGGCGGCAACTTCTGGAAGTATGAGCTGACCGCAGGAGGACGCCAGGTTCAGCAGATCGCTGTCAAGGGCGGGGAAACACAGAGCGTCAACCTGCAGCTGGAGGTGCCGCTGGAGATTAACAAGGGAAGCTATATATTCGCGGTTAACGCTCCGGGACAGGATTCACTGAAGCTTAAAGTCAATGTATCCGAGCAGGGGACCTTCAAAACTGAGCTGGCGGTGGACCAGTCCAATATGGAAGGCCATTCCGATACCACTTTTACGTATAGTGCAGTGCTGAGGAATCACACAGCGCAGAAGCAGTCATACGCGCTTGCGGCACAGGCAGGAGACGGATGGGATGTGCGGATTAAGGCAGACGGCAACAGTGTAACGTCGGTCGAGCTGGAAGCGGGAGCAGAGAAGAATATTAGTATTGAAGCCAAACCGCCGGAACAGGTCAAGGCGGGTACCTACAAAATACCGGTAACCGCAACAAGCGGCTCCACCCAAACAAAAGCAGAACTGGAGGCTGTGGTTACAGGAACCTACGGCATTCAGCTGAGCACATCAGACAATCTGCTGAGTACAGATGTGAAAGCAGGCGGTCAGCGGCGGATTAATCTGGTGATTACGAACACAGGCAGTGCACCGCTTGAGGATGTCTCGCTGACTTCGCAAGGTACGCCAACTGGCTGGGAGGTTTCCTTCGATCCTTCCACCATCCGTACGATTGCACCGGGAGCCACCGCAACGACCCAGGCTGTTATCAAATCCAGCAGCAATTCGCTGCCGGGGGATTATGTGGTTAGTCTCAGCGCCGCTTCTGCAGCCAAATCAGCAACGGCTGATCTGCGGGTTACGGTGAAGACCTCCGTATTCTGGGGCTGGATTGGTGTGCTGATCATTGCCGCTGTCATTGGCGGAATCTATTATCTGTTCCGCAAATTCGGAAGACGGTGATCTTATGGATACTAATATCGAGCAGCGGCTGTTAACAGGAACAACAGATATGGCAGATACATCTGATAACAACGCGAATATACCATCTGTTATTGAATTGAAAGATCTGACGAAGCGGTATGGCAGCTTCACTGCCGTAGACGGCCTAAGTCTGACAATCCGTAAAGGAGAGGTTTTTGGGCTGCTGGGTCCGAACGGTGCCGGCAAAACAACAACCATTCTAATGATGCTCGGCCTGACGGAGCGCACCTCCGGCAGTGCGCTAATCTGCGGATATGATCCTGCACGCTATGCGCTGCAGGTCAAACGCCGGGTGGGATACATGCCGGATGATATCGGCTTCTACGAAGACCGTACCGGTCTGGACAATCTGATCTATACAGCTAGGCTTAACGGGATTGAAGCGGAGGAAGCGGCGCGGAGTGCGAAACGGCTGCTGGAAAAGGTCGGGCTGGCCGGAAGCGCGCGTGCCAAGGTTGGCACCTATTCCCGCGGGATGCGGCAGCGTCTAGGCCTTGCTGATGTGCTGATTAAGAATCCTGAGGTCATTATTCTGGATGAACCGACGCTGGGCATCGACCCGGAAGGGGTAAGAGAGCTGCTGGTGCTTATTTCCGATCTGAGCCGGAATGAAGGCATTACCGTACTGCTGTCCTCCCATCAATTACAGCAGGTGCAGCAGATCTGTGACCGGGTGGGGTTGTTTGTCCAAGGACGCCTCATCGCCTGCGGCGATATTGCAACGCTGTCCAGGGAGCTTAACCAGGAACTGCGGTTCGAGGTGGAACTGGCGGTTCAGCCCTGGAGCGGGGAGTTGGCTGGACGTCTGGAAGCCATCGAAGGTGTGCTGAGGCTTGAAACAGAGGAGTGGAAAGGGGAGAATGCGCCGCCGGGCAGCGTGCTGGTGACACTGATCTGTGACCGGAACCTAACCTCGGCAATTGCCGCCCAGGTAATACACAGCGGAGCAGAGCTGTATTTCATTACCCGCAAGGAATTTGGACTGGATGAGATTTATCACCGTTACTTTGAAAGGAGGGAGGAAGGATGATGACGGTAAAAGCGCAAAATGCTGCTGCACCGATGCGTGTGGGCTGGTCCAGGCTGCTTACTATACTGCAGGGCGGTAAATCCCCTGAAGACATAAACAAAAGACCGGATGAACGGGAAGGCGGCAGCGGCTCGGCCTTCTGGGTTATGGTGCAGAAGGAGATGGGGGATCATGTCCGCAGCTGGCGGTTCACCATCCTGATCGGTATTATCGTACTGGCTTGTATCGGCTCCATTTATTCCTCTATCAGCTCCATCAAGAGCGGGGGGCAGGAGGACCAGGGTACAGCGACCTTTCTCTTTCTAAAAATGTTTACCCTTTCGAGCAGCACCCTGTCCATTCCGACATTCACCACTTTTCTATCCTGGCTGGGTCCGCTGATCGGCATTTCGCTGGGCTTTGACGCAGTAAATTCGGAGCGGAACAAAGGCACGCTTGGACGTCTGCTCTCGCAGCCAGTCTACCGGGATGATTTTTTGAAGGCCAAATTCACCGCTTCATTGCTGCTCATTGCCGTCGTGGTATTTTCCTTGGGGCTGCTGGTTACAGGGCTGGGTCTCCTGACGATCGGCTATCCGCCGACCCCGGAGGAATTCTGGCGCATCCTGTTCTTTCTGATCATCGCCACGGTCTACATCGGCTTCTGGCTGAATCTGTCGATCCTGTTCTCGATCCGCTTCCGCCAGGCAGCCACCTCCGCATTGTCGGGCATCGCCGCTTGGCTGTTCCTGACCTTGTTCTACAGCATGATCATCAGCCTGATCGACAGTGCCACCGCGGTGTCCCAGATGGCCTCTGTCAGTGAGCAGCTCCGCCATGTCCACTTTATTCTCGCTCTGAACCGGCTCTCGCCAACGGAGCTGTTCTCCGAAACGATTACCACACTGCTCTCCCCGGGTGTCCGTTCCCTGGGGCCTCTGACCATGGATCAGCTGGTGGGTGCGATCTCAAGTCCGTTATCTCTAGGACAAAGCCTGCTTCTGGTCTGGCCGCAGCTGACCGGCCTACTTGCGGCGACCGTGCTTTGTTTCGGGTTATCTTATTATGTGTTCATGCGCCAGGAGGTGCGTTCGCGGAACTAATAGAAAGGCATTCATGATCTATACAAAACGGGCTGACCGGGAAAGGTATTCCTGGTCAGCCCGTTTTGCAATTTGGAACATCGGATAACACTCTACCGGAGAGCAGCAAAGTATGTTCTCCTGTCCTTATGACGTGCTTAACAAGCTAGCTGTTCTCTAGTATGGTCTGCAGTGTTGTGCGGTCCAGCCCTTCCACCAGCTTGATCAGCAGCTCTTTGGCAGCAGCGTAATCATCGCTGTGAATGATGGAAGAGGCGGTATGGATGTAGCGCGAACAGATGCCGATGACAGCAGACGGCACACCGATACCGCTGACATGCACCTGACCGGCATCCGTTCCGCCCTGCGAGACAAAATACTGATATTTGATTTTGTGGGTATCTGCCATATCCTGCACATATTCAATCAGTCCCCGGTGCGTGATCATGGTTGGATCATAGATGCGAAGCAAGGCCCCCTGGCCGAGGTGTCCAAAAGCCTGGCGGTCGCCGGTCATGTCGGCAGCGGCGCTGGCATCCAGGCCGAAGTAAATATCCGGCTGCAGCAGATTTGCAGCGGTCCGTGCTCCGCGCAGGCCAGCTTCTTCCTGTACCGTAGCCCCGGCAAAGACAGTGTTTGGCAATTTCTTCCCGTGCAGGGCCTGAACCAGCTCGATCGCCAGCCCCACGCCATAGCGGTTATCCCAGGCTTTGGCCATAATCTTCTTAGGATTGGCCAGTGGAGTGAACGGGCAGATCGGCAGAACCTGTTGTCCGGGAGCTACACCAAAGCTCTGTGCTTCTTCGAGGCTGTCCGCACCGATATCAATGTACATTTTACGGATATCGCCAGGCTGCTTGCGTTCATCGTCACTCATTAAATGGATCGGAGTACTGCCGACAACACCCGTCAGTACACCTTTGGGGGTGACGATCTGAAGCCGCTGTGAAGCCACTGCTGAAGCCAGCCAGCCGCCAAGCGGCTGAAAGCGGATCATGCCCTTGTCGGTAATGCCTGTAACCATAAAGCCGACCTCATCAAAATGTCCGGCAACCATGATTTTCGGGCCATTCTCTTCACCGCGGAGCACGCCGAACAGACTGCCGAGGCGGTCCTGCACGAACTCATCGGTATAAGGTGCCAGCGCATCCTTGACATAAGCGCGCAATTCGCGCTCGAAGCCCGGTGCGGCGCGGAATTCAGTCAGTGTTTTGAACAGTTCAAGTGTTTCTGGATTCATTGTTCATCTCGCTCCTTTACTATCATCTAGTATGAACATTGCGGCTCAAATTGTCCATGATTGGAGGGCAAAATAAACACCGGGTACTAGGGATGCGAATAGTATGAAAGCAGCGGCTCCCAGGGGCCGGGAAAGGATGCGAAGTGCATGAGAATGGCAGGAAGCATGCCCCAGGCCCGGGCAATGGGCCTCTCCCGCAGGGTGAGCAGCCGGGGAATACGGCGGAGAGGCGGCCTGCGGTATATTGCAGAGCGTGAGGCCGTGCTTATTTTGATTCTGTTTTTGCTGCTGATTTTTGTGCTGCTGTATTTTACCTGAGCTAGAGGGACATAACGAAACCGGAAATGGTGAAGAATAAGGAAAAACTTCTAACGAAGAATATTCCGGGAGGGAGAGCCTGAGTCTGTAATACTGGCTATCCCTTTCGCATCCTTTTCAGGAGGTGTCCCTTTGTGCCAGCAAAAACTAGAAAATCCGGTGTCAAGCTGCGGCTTGATACCTTGACCCCGGAGGATTATGAACAATTGGCCAAGCCTTATGTTCCCAGCCGTCCGGTGTTCAAAAACTGTGTGCGTGCGTTTCTCTCCGGAGGACTGATCTGTGTGATTGGACAAGGCATTCAGGAGGCTTTTATGGCTATCTTTGATATGACTGCACGGGAAGCCGCGAGCCCGATGGTAGCTGTCCTGATCCTGCTCTCTGTCATTCTGACCAGCTTTGGCGTCTACGACAAACTTGCGCAATGGTGCGGTGCAGGGACAGCAGTTCCTGTCACAGGCTTTGCCAACAGCATGTGCTCCGCAGCGCTTGAACACCGTGCTGAAGGCCTTGTGCTTGGTGTGGGTGCGAACATGTTCAAACTGGCCGGTTCGGTAATAGTGTTCGGGGTGGTCGCCGCATTTGTTGTGGGTGTAGTCTATGCGATCCTGGGCTTTGGAGGTGGGCACTTGTGAAGCAGCTTGGCAGCCAGACCTGGGAGTATACTACCCGACCTGTTATTCTCGGTTCCGCTGCGGTAGTGGGCCCGGAGGAAGGGGAGGGTCCGCTGACTTCCGATTTTGATTATATCTACGATTCGTTGAAGATGGACGAGAAGACGTGGGAGAAGGCAGAACGCGCCCTTTTCGAAAAAGCATCCAAGCTGGCATTAATGAATGCGGCGCTGGATCAGGATAAATTAGAGTTTTTTGTCGGCGGCGACCTGATGAACCAGATCATCAGCAGCTCCTTTGCCGCAAGAACGCTGAGTGTGCCTTATCTGGGGGTATTCGGAGCCTGCTCCACTTCTATGGAGAGCCTTGCCATTGCTTCGATGATCATAGATTCCGGCGGCGGCAAATACGCACTGGCGGGCACCTCCAGCCATAACTGTACTGTGGAGAAGCAGTTTCGTTATCCCACGGAATATGGCTCGCAAAAACCTCCAACCGCCCAGTACACCGTAACCGGCTCCGGCTGTGCAGTTATCGGGCGTAATGACGGAACCTCAGAAGGACCGCATGTAGTGATGGCAACGATGGGGCGTATTATGGACCTGGGCCTCAAGGACCCCTTCAATATGGGGGCGGCCATGGCTCCGGCTGCTGCGGATACGATAACCGCACATTTTCGCGATACAGCGCTTTCCCCCGGCCATTATGATCTGATTGTAACAGGGGACCTTGCGTCGGTCGGGCTGCCGATTGCGAAGGATCTGCTGGCCAAGGAAGGCATTCCTATGGAGCAGACGACTTTTAATGATTGTGGCCTAATGATCTACGATCTCGACAAACAGAAATATGTAATTGCCGGGGGGAGCGGCTGTGGCTGCTCTGCAACAGTAACTTATGGTCATATTCTTAACCGGATGAAAAAAGGCGAGTTAAAGCGTGTGCTGGTTGTGGCAACGGGAGCCTTGCTCTCACCGCTCTCTTACCAGCAGGGAGAAAGCATTCCTTGTGTGGCCCATGCCGTGGCTCTGGAGATGGGGGGTGATAGGGTATGATCTACTTGTGGGCCTTTCTGGTCGGAGGTGCGATCTGTGTCATCGGCCAGCTGCTGATGGATGTGCTGGCGCTGACCCCCGCTCATACCATGAGTACGCTTGTGGTGGCCGGAGCGGCTGCTGATGCCTTCGGATTATACGATCCGCTCGTGAAATTTGCCGGCGCCGGTGCTGGGGTACCGATTACCAGCTTCGGGAATTCCCTGGTGCACGGGGCGCTGACCGAACTGGAACGGGATGGCTGGATTGGAGTCGTTACAGGCATATTTGATGTAACCAGTGCAGGGATCTCTGCAGCCATAGTATTCTCGTTCCTCGCTGCACTTGTTGTGCGCCCGAAGGGCTAGTCCAGTGCATACATGAAACTTGTTTTTAGGGCCGCCATTTGGCGGCTTTTTTTTGCGTGAAGAGGAATAAAAGGGCCGAATTGATTAGATTTATAGTTAAAAAACTGTCGAACAATGACGATATAAAACGTTAGAACAGGTTCAATAAATAAAGACGGGGGAAGTGTAACTTGCAGAATCAAAGATTTACAGAAATTATTTGGATGAGAAACAAGATTATTCTCTGTGCCTTTTGCGTGGTTACGCTGATCGGCTTGATTCTGGCATTTCAGGTTCCAGACTTATGGATTACAAGCGCGGTTTCGGTTCCATTAAGTGTGGTGGCAACTGTACTTCATCTGAAGAAAAAAGGAATTCTTGTCTTACCTTGGGTGTTTACTGTTATTTTGGGAACGCTCTCTGTGTATATGAATCAGGGCACGGATGACATTGGGACACCGCTGCTGCTGTGCTCGATGTTGCTATTTTATCCAAGCTACCATTATTTTGCGATTACCGCTGGTGTGAATGCTGTGAATATTTTCATTCAGATCGCATCGGGCCACTCAGAGGCTGGTGCGAATCCGGATTTTCTGGCCTATGTAGACAGCTTTGGGCTATTTATTCTAATCTGCGGTGCCATGCTCGGTGTATCTATCGTGAACCGCAAACTGTTTATTCAAAGTGAGCAGCACCGGCAGGAGGTAGAGGCTACAGGCACCCAGGTGAAATATCTGCTGGACCGCGTCAAATCAGCTGTAGACGGTTTGTATGCTTTTACCGGGAATTTCAAAGAGGAAGTGGAGATGGTTGATGCCATCACTAATGAAGTCGTGATCGGGTTTCAAGAGGTATCCAAAGGCATAGAATATCAGGCGAGCAGTATCGCGGAAATCACGGAATCCATCTCTGTGTCAGACCAGCATATCCGCGATGTCGCCGGCTACTCCCAGGAGATGAAGCAGCTGTCTGCAGACACGGCAGAAGTGAGCGAACAAGGCAGCAGCAATATCTCCTTGCTCACGGGACAATTCACCGAGCTGCGTGAAGTGATGAACCATACTTCGGAACAGATGCAGGAATTCTCTCAGCGGAGTCTGGATATGCACTCGATGCTGGACAGTATTATGCAAATTTCACGGCAGACCAATCTGCTGGCCCTGAACGCTTCTATAGAGGCGGCACGCGCCGGGGAGCATGGCCGGGGTTTTGCTGTAGTGGCCGGAGAAGTGCGCAAGCTTGCCGAAAGCTCCGGACAGACTGCCGATTCCATCAGCGAGGTCCTCGCCAGTCTCCAGCAGCAGACCGAAGGACTGATCTCGCAGTTTGAACAGAGCCTTGAGATTCTGCACACGGGCAGTGAATCAGCACAGAATACGGAAAAAGTGTTCCAGTCCATCCAGACGAACGCCCACAAGGTGCTGACACAGGCCGGGGATGTAGAGCAAAGCTCAGCGGGCATGAAGCATTTTTCAGAAAAGGTTGTTAGCGAAATTACTGAATTCTCCAGTGTCACCGAGCAGTCCAGCGCCGCGACGGAAGAAATTCTGGCCGGTGTGGAGGAGCAGCGTAATATTACGCACCAAATGGTGGATAGCTTCAAACGTCTGGAGAGTCTGATTGTAGGATTGAACGATCTGGTCTCCGGTTCAGGCGGAGACTCCAAGCAAGAATAGAATAAGAAAATCTTAGAAGCCGGGAGGGAGAACCTTGTTCGGCTTCTTTGACGTATGTTAAAGATAGCAATCTTCAATAATGTACTTTGGGGTCCCTAATCATGTAAAATATAATTAATACTGCTTATTTTGACATAGGAGGTTTACCCTATATGCCCGTTCGTCAAGAATCCATGCAAATTATGAACGCTGTTCGCAATAATCTGGAATCCTGCATCCTTGGTAAATCATTTGAGATAGAGCTGCTGCTCACTGCTCTCCTTGCCGGCGGACATGTCCTGATTGAGGATGTGCCGGGAACGGGCAAAACCCAACTGATACGGGCCCTGTCCAGATCCATGTCCGGTGAATACCGCCGGATTCAGTGCAACCCGGATATTCTTCCAAGTGACATTACCGGTGTCTCCGTCTATCATCCGCGCGATGAAATGTTCCATTTCCGTCCGGGCCCGGTCATGACTAATATTCTGCTTGCCGATGAGATCAACCGTGCCACCACCAAAACGCAGTCCGCACTGCTTGAAGTGATGGAGGAACGGAACGTTACTGTAGATGGAGAGACGTACCCGCTTCCGCATCCTTTCATGCTATGTGCAACGCAGAACCCGATTGATTTTGAAGGAACCTATACGCTGCCGGAAGCCCAGCTGGACCGCTTCATGCTGCGGATTAGCCTCGGTTATCCGGATGCAGATACCGAGAAGAACCTGCTGCTCAGCCATCAGGAGGGCCAGCCGGTGGACAGGCTGACTCCAGTGACGGGGATGGAAGAGATTGCATCCATTCAGGAAGAGATCCGTTCTGTCTATATCAGTGATCCTGTGCTGAACTATCTGCTGGATGTGGTCCGGCAGACCCGGGAGCATCCCCTGGTGCTGCTTGGGGCCAGCCCCCGGGCGTCCCTGTCGTTCATGATGGCCTGCAAGGCCTATGCCTTCCTGCAGGAGCGCGATTATGTGCTGCCCGATGATGTGAAGATTCTGACGCCTTATGCCTTGGGACACCGTATCCTGCTGCGGCCGGAGTCGCGTATGGATAACGTGAATGTGGATTCGCTGCTCCAGAAGCTGCTGCAGAGCATTCACGTGCCCGTCACGATGAGGCAGTGATATGAAAAGCTATCTGTCTGGGGCGGCCGCGCTTCTTCAGCCCCGTAAAATGGCTGGCGTTCTCGCCATTTGGGGCATCACGCTGCTTTATGTACTTTTTCAGGGCGGCAAAACTTCCTTTATGCTCTTTATTATGGTCACCGTGCTGCTTCTTTATTTAATTATCGGAGGCCTGGGCGGTGTCCGCCGCGCCAAAGGCACCCGCAGCCTGTATTCGGAGCAGGACAAGCCTGACTTATTATATGCGGGCGGGTTCCTGCGGGTGAAGCTGAGCATCACGATTCCGGGCTTTTTGCCCTTGCCTTATGTAGTGGTGAGAGAAATATTGAAGCGCCACAACGGCGAATCATGGGTGTTTGAGGAGAGTCTCATCCCGAGCCTGAAGGGCCGGGGAGAACTGCACTTCCAGACACCGGCGCTTGAGCGGGGCCATTATTCCTTTGAAGGTACGGATATTCTCGCCGAAGACATCTTCGGGCTTGTAGAACACAAAGGGACCTTTCAGGCGGAGGGCCAGTTCCGTGTATTGCCGCGCTCAGTATTTGTGCCGCGCTGGCAGCTGTATGAGCGGAGAGCCCGGCTGGCCGGACCTCAGGCATCCCTGGTCCCTTCTCGCCGCGAGACTACACAGATCAATGGTGTCCGCGATTATGTCTACGGTGACCGGCTGACCCGTATTCACTGGAACGCAACGGCGAAGACCGGCGACTGGAAATCGAAAGAATTCGAGCATGAATCTATTCCCAAAACTGTGCTGGTGCTGGACGGAAGTGCGGCATCCTATGGCAGCTCGAATCATTTCGAGCTTGCTGTTTCGATTACAGCCTCGCTGCTGGGGTATGGAATACGTGAACGGATCGGTATCGGTCTGTGCTGTCTGGACAAGCATACCAAGATGTTCACACCTGCTGAAGGCAGTGCAGAACGGCAGAAAATGATTCAATATTTGATCGATATCAATGCTGAGGGCCGCGGACCGCTGATTACCCGACTGGAAAAGGCGTCCCGCATGTTCCCCAAGGGCTCATATTTTGTACTGATCAGTCCCCAGTCAGGCCAGCCTGTTCTGGATGTGCTGCGCTGGGCGGAGAGCCGGGGGATGACGCCCTCGCAAATTCATGTACGTAATCCGGCGGCTATGAGGCGTACTCAGGAGTGGATAGATGTACTGGGATCACGCGGCATTACTGGCTACTCCGTCAGTGCGCTGCAGGAGCTTCCCGCTGTGCTCGGAGGTGATAAAGTCATATGATACGCTGGTGGAATGGAATTAAATCCTCCTGGCATCACTCCTTCAGCCTGCTGTGGCTGATGGTGATTGCACTGCAATGGGTTTCTTACACAGAAACCTTCTGGCTTGAAGTGACCACCGCATCGGTGCTTATGGCACTGGCTGCCGCGGTTGTTATTGAAATACTTGTACCCGTCAAAGTGGTCTACCGGCTGCTGCTTGAAGCTGCGGCTGCGGTATACCTTACCTACCGGATGATACTTCATTACGGGACCTATGTTCCTGATCCCTGGATGCCTGGGCTCCGTGACCGGCTGCCGGATATCCTCTCGCATATGGCACCCTATATCTGGTTTGCTTTTGGGGCGCTGGCCTTGCTGCTAATATCCTCTTGGTGGGTATCCTCGAAAGCCCGGATTCTGATGTTTACCGGAATGAATATTGCGGCATTTGCTGCGCTGGACTCTTTTACTTCTTCTATATTATGGCAGGAGGTGGCCTGGACCGTTTCTGCCGGGATGGGCTGGCTGGTAACACAGCATTTAAGAAGCTTTCAGCTGCATTACCCGCGCGGTTGGACTCACTTGCTGAAATATCCTTTTAAAATCGCCATCAATGTAGCCATTATCTTTTCTCTTGTGATTATTACCGGTGTGAATATGCCCGATGTGCGCCCAACGCTGACTGATCCGTATACGGCTTGGCAGGAATGGAGCGGCAATGGCGGCACTTCAGGCTCCGGCAGCTCCGGCTCGTCCGGGAACGGAACGGGTACAGCCTCCACTGGGAGCACAACCTCTGGTTATAGTACAGATGACAACAATCTTGGCGGAGGCTTCAATTTCGATTATTCACCGGTGATGACGGTGGCTTCGGATCTGCGCACGTATATGCGGGGAGAGACACGCAGCGTGTATTCCGGCAAAGGCTGGAGTGATGACGATCCTGTAGACAGAGGAGGGGTCGCAGAGGCCGAAGTTGGACAGAAGCTGGACCGCAATACAGCTTCCAAGGTGCAGACCAAAGAGCTGAAGCAGACTGTAAAAGTGCTGGGAGGCAAGTCTTACCCTGTACTCTTCGGAGGCTACTCCATCTCCAAAGTGAATTCTGTGAATGGACAGAATACAAGCAGCGGCCTGTCCTGGAGAAAAGAAGGCAGTGAACTGCTATGGGAATCTGAGGAGAACAGCAAGGCCTTCCCCCGCGAATATGTGTTGACCTCACAGGTACCGGTTGTTCCGGTACAGGAGTTGAACAGACAGACATACGAACAGCTGTATGGCGGGGCTAAGATCGATCAACAGTACCTGCAGCTGCCGGACAACTTCCCGGAACGGGTTAAAGAGCTGGCGGCGAAGGTCACAGCCCAGGGGAAGACCCCTTATGAGAAAACGGCCCTTCTGCAGCAGTACCTGCAGCAGAGTTTTCCGTATACGAACCAGCCAGATCTCTCACGCCGCAAAAGCAAGGATCTGGTGGACAGCTTCCTGTTCGAAATTATGGAAGGGTATTGCGACTACTATTCTACTGCGCTGGTCACCATGGCCCGTTCACTGGAGATTCCGGCCCGCTGGGTCAAGGGCTATGCGCCGGGTGAACAGGCGCAACTGCCGGATAACCTTGCGATTCAGCAAGGGAGTGATCTCATCAATAACAACTACACGATAACGAATGCAGATGCCCATTCCTGGGCTGAGGTCTATTTTGGGGATTATGGATGGGTTCCTGTCGAGGCGACTCCAGGCTTCACGGCACCACTACTGACACAAAGTCAGGAAGCAGTGCCTGAAGAAACCGCGGCACCCGAAGAAAAAGACACCCAGCCTAAGCCGGCGAAGGTGAACAACGCTGCTCAGGAGCAGGGTTTTCATATGGGGACATGGATGGTAGCAGCGGCAGCCGTTGTGCTTTTGTCCTGGGCAGGCTTCCTGCTCTGGCACCGCCGCTTCAGCCTGCGCTTCTTCATCCAGCGGCTGCGCAACGGCCAGCCGTTGTCTCCCGTTCAGAAAGTTGAGGCGGAAACAGCGCGCTGGGTAAAGTATGCGCGCAGAAAGGGCATGCTTAAGGAAGAACACGAAACGCTTCGGGAATCCGTCGATCGCTGGAGACACGAACGCCCTGCGGCTTCTGGTTCTCTCACAGCTCTGCTGGGAATGTTCGAACGTGCGAAGTACAGCCCAGAGGTTATTGAAGACAAAGACTGGCGCAGCGTGTATACTGAAGCTTTGCGGCTGCGCAAAAGCATAAAGTCCGGCAAGTAGCGGCAGAGGTGAAGAATGGCCGTTCCGGATTCATTTGCGAAGCGTAAAGAGTATGATATAGTTTTTCGTATGAAATCGAGGTGAACGTATTGTTTGAAAGGTTAATCCCCAAACTCCGGGTGAATACGGTATTCGACATTGCTCTTGAAGAGCTGTACGCTCTTGGATACCGGGGTATCATCACGGATCTGGATAATACGCTGGTCGGCGCCAAAGCGCCTCTGGCCACTCCGGAGCTATTGCTATGGTTCACGAAGGTGAAGGAGCTGGGTTTCAAGCTCATCATTGTGTCGAACAATAACATGGACCGGGTGTCACGCTTTGCAACGCCGCTTAATATTGAGTTTGTGCACCAGGCACGCAAGCCCAGCAATACTCCATTTCTAAAAGCTATGAAACAGATGGAACTGAAGCCGGAACAGACGATTGTTGTCGGCGATCAGCTGCTCACCGATGTATACGGCGGCAACCGCCTGGGGCTGTATACGGTGCTCGTGCTCCCTATCTCTGTGAAGGATGAAGGGATCGGCACCAGATTCAACCGCCGGGTTGAGCGTATAGCGACTACACGGCTTCGCAAGCAAGGATTGTGGCACGAGGAGGATAAACCTTAATGAATTCAACAAATGAAACCAAGCGCCCTGAGAAATGCAGCGGCTGCGGTATCAAGCTGCAGACCGCGGACAAGGACATCCCGGGTTATATTCCGGAGGTGGCATTTGAACGGGAACCCGTGATATGCCAGCGCTGTTTCCGTATTAAGAACTACAATGAAGCATCTTCCGTATCGGTGGATCAGGATGAGTTTTTGCATCTGCTGAGCGGTGTTGGTGAGAAGAATGCGCTTGTCATTCATATTGTCGATCTTTTCGACTTTGAAGGCAGCTTGATCTCCGGCCTGCAGCGTTTCGTAGGCAACAACCCTGTCATTCTGGCAGTCAACAAAAGTGATTTGCTCCCCAAGGTAACCAACTGGAACAAGCTTCGCAATTGGATGCAGCAGCGCTGCAAGGAGCATGGCCTGCGGACTGCGGAGATTGTTCTCTGCAGCGCTAAGCGCAATCAGGGTTTCGACCGTCTGCTTGAAGCCGTCACCGAGCTGCGGGGCCAGCGGGACGTGTATGTTGTCGGTGCTACTAATGTAGGTAAGTCTACGCTCATTAACCGGCTGATCTCTGATTACAGCGATCTGGAGCAGGAGCTGACTACTTCCCGTTACCCGGGAACAACACTCGATACGGTGAAGATCCCACTGGATGACGGACACTACATCATTGATACCCCGGGGATTGTATACCCTTGGCGGTATAGTGAGCTGGTGGAACGCAAAGATCTGGGAGCCGTAATGCCCGAAAATCCGCTGAAACCGGCGGCATATCAGCTGAACGAGGGACAATCGCTGTTCTTCGGAGGTCTGGGCCGCTTTGACTTCGTGAAAGGTGAACGGCAATCCTTCACCTGCTATATCAGCGGAACGCTGAAGATTCACCGTACGAAGCTGGAACGTGCGGATTCCCTCTATCAGGAGCACCGTGGCGAGCTGCTGTCTCCGCCGGGAACCGCTGACATGGATAAGCTGCCGCAATGGCAGCGCCACGAGTTCCGCATCGGCCGGAACAGCCAGACGGATCTCTTCATTTCCGGCTTGGGCTGGATCAAGGTGAACGGTACAGGCGGGGCAGTTGTAGCCATCCATGTTCCGCGGGGAATTAAGGTTCTGACCCGTCCATCGCTGATCTGACCTATAGGAGGGCGAATAGGCTGTGACAAGCACAAACAGTGATTACAGGAATAAGGATATATTGCTGGGGGTCATGGGTGATCCTATCGTCCAGTCCAAATCCCCGGTTATGCATGGAGCAGCGCTGAAGGCGCTCGGCATTTCCGGGGCCTACGTGCCGCTGCATATTGCACCCGGACAGCTGGGTGAAGCCATTCAGGCTATCCGTACCCTAGGTTTCCGCGGGGTGAACGTGACCATTCCGCATAAGGTTGCGGTAATGGAGTATATGGACAGGCTGGATGCCAGCGCACTGGCTGTAGGCGCGGTCAATACGGTGGTTAACGACGATGGGGTACTTACCGGATATAATACGGACGGCATCGGATATGTCCGCTCACTGAAGGCGGAGGCGGCACCGGAATTGTCGGGCACCCGCATTCTGGTCATTGGTGCCGGAGGGGCGGCAAGAGGGATTATTGCCGCGCTGCTGGAGGAGCGTCCGTTCGAAGTGATTATTGCCAACCGGACTGAGGATACGGCGAAGCAGCTTGCTGCAGCCTTTCAGTTGAAGGGTACAGTCTCTGGTATTGGAATGCATGAAATCCCGGCCCATATTCCCGGAATGGATATTGTGATCAATACCACCTCTGTCGGTATGTATCCCCACATGGATGCCACGCCGATTGACCCTGCCTTGCTTCGCGAAGGAACGATCGTCAGTGATCTGATCTATAATCCGCTGCATACCAGGCTCCTTACGGAGGGACAGAAGCGGGGCTGCATAATTCATGGCGGGCTTGGCATGTTCGTCTATCAGGGAGCCTATGCGCTTGAGTACTGGACTGGACGGAATGCACCGGTAGATATCATGCGTCAGACGATTATGGATTGTCTCAGGCTCTCCTGATATACAACTTACATCTCTTCGCCTGCGGGTACACTCTTTTCTCCCATTTTGGTTTATTAGTTCGGTATAGTTAGGGTAATAATATTTGTTAATTAAGGAGCTTGTTCATTTATGTTAACTGGAAAACAAAAACGCTATCTCCGTTCGCTGGCCCATCATCTGGATGCAGTATTTCAAGTCGGCAAAGGCGGTGTCAACGATCATCTGATCCGCCATATCGAAGAGGCTATTGAGAAGCGCGAACTGATGAAGATCAGTGTGCTGAACAACAATGCGGATGATCCGAAGGAAATTGGCGCTGCACTTGCAGAACAGTCGGGTTCCGAGCTGGTGCAGGTTATTGGCAAGACCATCATTTTGTACAAGGAATCACGCGATAACAAAACCATCGAGCTGCCCCGTTAATACGGCCTCCGCAGCTTGCGGGGGAGTGCAGTTTACCCTGATAATAAGAGGAGGTAGACCTCTTGAAAGTTGGAATTATGGGAGGGACCTTTGATCCTCTTCATATCGGCCATATGATGGCAGCGGAGACGGCGAGAGAGTCCTATTCGCTGGAAGAGGTATGGTTCATGCCCTCGCACATCCCGCCGCATAAGCATGAGGCGGGAGCATCCGGCGAGGAGCGGCTGGCCATGGTTGAGGATGCAGTGAGGGATCACGGCGCGTTTGGCATTCTGGATCTGGAAATCGCCAGAGGGGGCGTCTCTTACACCTTCGAAACCATCACGATTCTGCAGGAAAAATATCCGCAGCATGAATTTTTTTTCATTGTCGGAGCTGATATGGTCCAGTATTTGCCAAAATGGCACGGGATTGAAGAGCTGGTCCGGCGTCTGACCTTTATCGGAGTCGGCCGGCCGGGTACTCCACTGGATCTTGAAGCGCTACCCGGATTCATTGCCGAGAAGGTACTGCTGGCGGATATGCCGCTTGTGGATATCTCCTCCACGATGCTGAGAGCCAGAGCTGCTGAAGGCAAGTCTATTCGTTATATGGTGCCTGATGCTGTATACGATTATGTTCAAAGGAGTGGGTTGTATGGCATTCAGCCGCGAAGCACTGATTGAAGCGGTCTCCGCCCAGATGCCCGACAAACGCTGGAAGCACACCCTGGGCGTGATGGAGACGTCGGTGAAGCTGGCAGAGCGCTATGGCGGGGATCCGGCCCGGGCGGAAACAGCAGCGATCCTGCATGATGTGGCCAAATACTGGCCGGTGGAACGAATGAAGGAGATCATTGAGCAGAACGGGCTGTCCGCTGAGCTGCTGAGCTATGACAAGCAGTTGTGGCATGCAGAAGTTGGCGCTTTTGTTGCCGAGCATGAGTATGGAATCACCGATCCTGAGGTGCTGGATGCGATCCGTTTTCACACCTCCGGACGTGAGAACATGGGCCTGCTGGAAAAAATCGTCTGTCTGGCAGATTACATCGAGCCGGGAAGGGATTTTCCGGGAGTGGAAGACATCCGTAAGCAGTCCAAGGTAAGCCTGGAGGACGGCCTGATCGCAGGGTTCGACTCTACAATCAGTCTGCTGCTTCAGAAACGCCGCATTGTGTTCCCGCTGACCATGCTGGCCCGCAATGACTTAGTTAGAATAATGGAGGATAAAATATGAGTGTAGAATCAAGCAAGCTTTTGCAATTGGCCCTAAAGGCCGCCGATGATAAAAAAGCAATGAACGTGGTGGCGCTTGACTTGCGCAGTGTGTCACCTATCAGTGACTATTTCGTCATCTGCCACGGGAATTCGGATACACAGGTTCAGGCCATTGCCACCGAGGTGCGCAAGGTTGTACATGAAGCCGGCGGAGTCATCCGCGGCATTGAAGGTATGGATGCAGCCCGCTGGGTGCTGATGGATCTGGGAGATGTGATCGTGCACGTATTCCACCGCGACGAGCGGGAATATTACAACATCGAGCGTCTGTGGTCTGACGCCAAGGTTGTGGAGACGGTATGAGTCTGATTGCCGGAACTACGGTTACCCTGGAAGTCTTGCGTGAGGTATCCCCTTACGGCTATTTTCTGGGCGCTGGTGACCAGGATGTGATGCTGCATTATACGGAGCTTGTTGGCAGTAAGCCCAAGAATGGCGACAAGGTGGAAGTGTTCATCTTCTTCGATACAGAGGACCGTCTGGCAGCCACAATGAAGAAGCCGTTCCTGACCTTGGGTGACATGGCTCTGCTGGAAGTGGCGGATATTCACCCCCGTCTGGGCTGCTTCCTGGAGATGGGACTCGGACGGCAGCTGCTGCTGCCGATCCGTGAGCTGCCGGAGCTGATTGAGCTGCGCCCGCAGGTGGGAGACAAGGTTTTTGTGCTTATGGAGCATGATAAGCAGGGACGTCTGCGCGCCAAGCTCGCAGGAGAACTGGAGCTTGCGCCGCTGTCGCTGCCTGCACCAGAGTCCTGGATGGGACAGACCGTTAAGGCAAGAGTGTACAAGCCGCTCCAGATGGGTACTTTTGTACTTGTTGACGGCGGGGTGCTGGGCTTCGGGATCATCGGTATGGTGCATACCTCTGAACGTAGCCGCTTGCTGCGGCTTGGCGAGGAATTCGAGGCTCGGGTCTCGCATATCCGTGAAGACGGCCGTGTCAACCTGTCTATGAGCCAGCGTAAGGAAGTAGGCCGGGATGTCGATTCCGCAGCGCTGCTGGATTTCCTGAACGAACGGCCTGGCGGAGCGATGCCTTATTCAGATGCCACACCTCCCGACATCATCAAGCAGCGGTTTGGCATCAGCAAATCGGCATTCAAGCGTGCGCTTGGCAAGCTGATGAAGGAAGGGCTCGTGACCCAGAAGGAGAACTGGACCTATCTAGCCCGGAGCGAAGAGGCCGGTGACCAGAGCCAAGCCAAGGATAACCAAGAGCCTGAACAATAATAATCCGGAAACGGAAGAACAGTTATACAGTTTCATTCACAGAAAGTCGGTGTAAGCCAGTGTCTTCCTATGGGAAATTTGCTTATGTATACGATGAGCTGATGGCGGATATGCCCTATCCGGATTGGCTGGCCTTTGCGGAGACGGCATGGAGTAAATACGGCAAGCCGTTGACGGTGGCGGAGCTGGGATGCGGAACCGGAAGCATTACGATCCCGCTTGCCGCTGCAGGCTACCACATGACAGGAATTGATCTGTCTTCGGATATGCTGTCTGTAGCCCAGATGAAGATGGAGCGGCATCCTCAGGGACGCCGCTTCCTGCGTGAGGGCAGTGTCCGCTGGGTACGGCAGAATATGAAGGAGTGGGAGCTGCCGGAGCTTGTCGATTCGGTCATTTCCTTTTGCGATTGTCTGAACTATGTGCTGGAGGAGCAGGATATCCGGTCCGTATTTGAACAGACCTATGCCGGCCTTAAGCCGGGAGGAAGCTTCCTGTTTGATGTGCATCACCCCAATACACTTATCCGCTACGAAGAGGAGCAGCCGTTTGTGCTGGATGAGCCTGCGGTATCTTATATTTGGACTTGTGAAATGGATGTGCCGCGCCGGGAAATTGAGCATCATCTGTCCATCTTCGCCCGGGAAGAGGGAGGAAGCGGCCTATACCGCCGTTTTGAAGAGACTCACATCCAGCGGGCGTATGATCCCGAATGGATGACAGAGGAGCTGCGGAAGGCAGGCTTCAGTGAAGTCAAGGTCTATGCCGATTTTGAATGGGTGGAGGCCGACGACAGTGCCGGACGGCTATTTTATGTAGCTGTAAAATAAACACTAAGTAGTATGAGGTCCTTACCTGTATCAGGGAAGGGCCTTTTTGAAGTCCCTGCAGCAGAGGGAGTAGCGGCGGATTGGATATTTATTAAAAAAAACCGGCTCTGTATACCTACAGGGCCGGCATCTTTCAATCTTGTTAGCGGTGCTCGAACAGATCAATGGCTCCCAGCACGATGTGGGCTAGGCCAAAGCCAAGAATACCTGTAGCGGCCATCTTATACCTGCTGCCAAGAAAAGCTGCGCTTGAAGCGGTGACTACAGTTCCGAGAACGGTGGGAATCATACCTTCACGCATTCGAAACACTCCCTCTTTAGCTGGATTGAAAGACCTAGTTAGTGTGGGTTAACGGGAGGACATTTATACGGTGAGAAGGTTTCCATCTCGTTCTCCAATTCCAATTCTTCCTGGCGGCTTGGGCCGGGAAAGTTCACCAGCTAGTCTGCGTGGGTTGGTGTAAGCCGGGAAGCGGCATCTTCAACCTCATGTACATTGTAGAGCACACGGGCCATCAGATCCTGGCTATAGTTGCCGAAATGCTTGCCGTAAATCGTTAATCCGCGTTTGTTGACCGGTTTGTCGGTGACGGCAATACGGAAGGTCAGCTCGCTTTTGTAATCCAGTTTGATATCATCCAGGGTAATATCTGAGATACGGCAACCGTCGATAAAGCTTCCTTCATTGTTAATGCGGATAAGCTTCAGCATTCCGTACTGGTTAAGATGAGGAGGCCACCAGTCTGGATTGAAGGTGCCGCGGGCATCGCCGAAGTCGCCGGGACTCGTCCAATAACCGATTTCGATACCATTTACATAAAAGTATAAATCCGAGGGATAATTGTCATTGAACCCAGGTGCCTCTGAACCAATCTCCATGGAGAACTGAATTTCGCGGAAGGTCTGGTTTGCCTTCAGATAATTCGGAATCCGGTATTCAAGAAATCCTTCTGCCATCCAGATAATCTCGGATTCAATCCGCTGGGGATCGGCGAAATAGCGCGGTTCGTCAAAGTCCCCAATGATGCTGTCTTTCGTGGCAAGTCCGCAGGTAGGGACTGCCTGGTAATTGCTGTAATGCCCAACCTGGATTTCAACCTCGTACAAATTGTCGGTCTCCTTGCTTCGCAAATCCACCATCAGTTTGTCTTTATTCAAATAGCATACCTTCTGAATGCCATGCTTGCCGACCGAAGTATTAATCTCAATCAGCCCACTATCCTCAAGCTTCTTGATATGCATCGTGATGGCACCATTGCTGAGATTCAGCTTCTTGGCGATTTCATTGAGGTTTAGGGCTTGATTCGTTGCAAGCAGCTCCAGAATCTGAATCCGGATCTCGGAGCTGAGAGCCTTGAAGATATCAATCCCGCTCATTAGATCTTTAATATAAATCATAATTACTGTACCTTCTTC
>NZ_LVYZ01000060.1:0-60561 GCF_001909095.1 Paenibacillus sp. P46E | reverse complement strand
GTATTAGGAGCTACAATAAGCCTCCAAATGTTTAAAAATAAAATGAATCAAGAAATTCAATCCTACTTACTTAATCAAAGAGGTTACACAAAAACAGATATAAATAAAATATATACACAAGTTGGAAAGGCCCCATTGGTAAGTACAACTGTTATTTTCAATGATGAAAGAGACAATAGATATTTCTATCGCAAAGAGGATGGCCGAATATATCAATATAGTATGGCACCTGTACAGGGTGTAGATGATGGTCATCAGCAATACAAGCACAAAGAAAACTGACGACAAACATAAAAATAACGAGAAAGCTTGCCTTTGGGGCTTTGGGCTTTGCCTCCCCGCTACTTACTACGCTACCGATATGTCACAGAAAAGGGTTTGAATGGAGCTCAGCTATAGGTCAACTTAGGGTCTATGCCTCTTATTTCCCAGCTCCCGCTGCCGTCCGCGCCGCCTCCCTATACTCCTGAATAATCAGATTGCCGCCGCCTGCCTTCCACTTCTCTACCTCCTGGCGGAAGCCTTCGGCGGAGATATTGCCCAGGATATAATTGTAGGTGGCATCCACGATAATGGCCGAGAGCTCGGTATTCTTTTCGTCAAAAGTGGGCGAGCTGAGACTGACGGTCGGATCATCGACCAGGAACTGCTCATTGTCTTCGCTGAGCTGGTCGGCGAGGGCGGTCAGCTGTTCTTTTTGCGCCACCTCCATAATGTTCTTGTTGCCGATATCTGCGATCATCAGGGAGTAAAGCGGACTTACCTCATTCACACGCAGCTGCGAGGTTTCTTCCGGGAGAATCACTTTGCCGTCCTCCAGCTTATAATGCCGCCCTTCAAATCCGTATTTCATCAGATTGGCTACATCTTTATCCATCGTACGATCAAAAAATCCGAGGACTTCCTTCAGCTCCTTCTCCGTGGCAATGGCCTTTTTGGAAAATAGATACAGCCCGTTGTAGTTGGGAATCGACCATACCTTATAGCCATCCGGCCCTTGGATCCGGTTAATCAAGGTCAGCTCGGCGGCGGGATTGATGGCTTGGGCCTCAATCGAGAGACGCTGCACATCGGTCATACTCCCGATGAACATGCCAGCGCTGCCCCGTATGAACTTATCCCGCTGCACCTCCTTGCTGGTTAAGGCGAAATCCTGATTCATCATTTTTCCATTGTACAATTGCTTCATAAAGTTCATCGTATCCATATATTCAGGCGTCTCAAATTCAGGGATGAACCGGCCGTTCACCAGCTTCCAGTTATTCGGCGTACCGAAGTAGGAGCTAAGCGTCTTGAATACTCCATACACCAGATCATTGCGGTCGACCAGCCCGAGCGTATCCGGTTTACCGTTGCCGTCGGGGTCATTATAGGTGAACTCCTTGATGACGTTATACAGCTCCTCCAGCGTCTGCGGTTTGTTCAAATGGAGACGATCGAGCCAATCCTTGCGGATGATAATCCCTTGTCTGGAGGAGGGGCGCTCCGTGTACAGGCCGTAGAACTTCCCGTCCACAGCAGTCTGATTCAGAATCGAGGGGTCCAGCTGCTTCAGATTCGGAAAATCCTTAAGATAGGGACCAATCTCCCAGAAGGCCCCCGAGCGGATTGCATTTTTGACCAGATTATAATCCGTAACCTTCACAAATGTGACTTTACCCAGGGAGCCGGTCGCCATCGCCGTATTCATTTTGTCGGTATAGACGCCCTCTGGAACCCAAGTGATCTCCAGTCCCACACCGGTCAGCTTCTCAATCTCCGCAACGATATCTTTGGCCGGGGTTTGGGGGAAATGGAGTGGTGCCAGGATGGAAATCGACGGAACCTCTCCGCCGGAGCCGCTGCCTTCAGCATCCTCCCCGCTGCAAGCGCTTAACATAATCATCATCATAAGCAGAACCAGCACACAGCTATATCGGGCAGCCCTGCGCCCCAAGTCCGGTCTGAACATCTATGTATCCTCCTGGCTTATAAATTATACATTTCACTCCTAATTGATGTACAAATTGCATTTGATAGGGATAAATAGAGAAAATGATTATTGCGGCACCAGATGATTATTGTTATTATCCTTCGTGATGCATACACTGAAGACAGGCGAATGCTTCTACTTTATCAAAAGGTGCTGAATCTATTGAAACATTTAAGCTTCCTGAACAAATTAACCATTTTCGCCTTTGTCCTCAGCACATTGCCTGTGCTGTTCATTGGGTCTTTTTCTTACTTCACATCCTCCAGTGAAATTCAAAAAAATGTTAACCGTAACAAAATGGAACTTATTTTACAAATTACATCCAATGTAGAGCATAAGCTGGCTACTGTCAATCAAACCTTAAATCAGGTCGTGAACTCCTCCGTACTGAAAAAGGCTCTGAACAACCCGCTAAATGTAACCGATTTCATTTTATATAATGACATACGTACGGAAATCCGCAATATGCAATCTTTTGATACCAAGCTGGAGGATGTGATCCTGCTGAACCAGCGGCAGAATTGGATGATCAAAAATTCCGGGCTCTACCGTCTGAATGAATACGAGAATTACGAGCAGCTGACCAACCTGATTAATCTGCCTGACGAAACTTCCTGGGTCCTCAATCCCGCTTCCCTGTTCTACAGTGAGGAGAGTATTAACGTTACGGGGTGCGAATACAGCATCAGCCTGATCAAGAAGCTGCCCACTACCAAGCTGCAAAAATACGGGCTGGCGATTGCCAATATTCCGGCCTGCAGCCTGCAGGATTTCATCAATTCCGATCTGCAGCCACTGGACAGCATTATCGTTCTGGACAGCTCCGGACGGATTCTGCTGCACCCGGACCGGAGCCTCATTGGCCAGCCGGCCGCAGCCAGCGGCTTCAAGGATTTCGCGCAAATTTCCAGCGCCGCCAGCCCATCGGGGCAGTTCAAGACCGTAATGGACAATAAGGATTATTCCATCACCTATACGCGTTCCCAGCAAAACGGCTGGATCTATCTTTCGGTGACTTCAATCGCCAGTCTGACCAAAGAGTCTAACAAAATCGGAACCTACACCGTATATGTATGTGCGCTCATGCTGCTGCTCTCCGTTCTGCTGGCCTGGCTCGGCTCCCGTAAAATGTACACGCCCATAGAGCGTCTGCTGAACCAGATGGGCCAGCGCAGGCCGGATATCCGGAAACGGCATACGAATGAGTTTCAGATCATCGGTGAGCAGGTTCATCATCTGTTCCAGTCCAAGTCCCAGCTTGAGAAGGAGGTTGCCCAGCATATCCAGCAGGTGCGCACCTTTGTCCTGATCAAGGCCTTTCAGGGGAATATCAAGAAGCGGGAGCTGCTTGAGGAGCTGGAGCAATTCGGCTACCAGACCCAGCTGGAGGAATGGCAGACCATGGCTGTAATTACGACCAGTATCGACTTCTCCGAAGAGAACAACTATCAGAAAAAAGACCTCAGCCTGCTGCTGTTCGCCGTGCATAATATGATCGAAGAGCTGGTTCCCTCAAGCAACCGGCTGGCGCCGGTGATCATGGACCATACGGTCGTGACGCTGATCGGGAGTGATGATGGCGATGCGGAGTCTTTCCACAAAACACTCTATTCACTGACCGAATCTCTGCAGCAGAAGATCAACAACTATCTGAAGCTGGAAGCCAGTATCGGACTCAGCCTGCCCTTCCATGCCTTCGATAAAATGTCGATTGCGTACAAGGAAGGCCTTGAAGCCTTGAAACACCGGATCACACTGGGTAAAGGCATCATTATTCAATACGAAAATATCAACTCCGGCAACCATTATCTCAATCTGAGCTATCCCACCCATAAGGAAAATGACCTGATGGACGCCATTAAGCTGGCAGATACCGAGAAGGCAATGGACCTGCTGCACAAGGTGTTCAGCTGTATTTTCTCACCGGGGCTGTCCCCGCAGGAATGCCAGATTCCCCTGACACGCCTCTTGAACAATCTCCTGATAATGATGCAGGAATCAGGGATCAGCCTGAGCCAGATTCATCCGGTGAACGGCTCATTATTCGAGGAGCTGACGGATATCCATATTGTCGCTGAGATTGAGGACTGGTTCTGGACGGTGGTCATCCAGCCGATGATCCGCATCTTCGGGAGCAGGCAGAATGCCCAGTACCATAATATCTCGGAGAAGCTGATCGATATCGTCCAGCATGATTATGACAAGGACCTTACCCTGGAGGAATGTGCTTCCCGGCTGCACTATAATGCGAACTATATCAGCAGTGTGTTCCGCAAAGAAACACAGTATTACTTCAGCGAATACCTCGCCATGTACCGGTTCAAGATGGCGAAGAAATGGCTGGAGGAGACCGACATGCCGATCAAGGATATCGCTGCCCGGCTCCGCTACAATAATTCGCAGAATTTCATCCGCTCCTTCCGTAAGCAGGAAGGGAGGACTCCCGGCCAATACCGCGAGAATACGAACGCAAGACAGCGGGTGGCACCGGATGATTATTGACGGGAGAATGTAAAGGGTAAAGCTATGAATTCCGGCAACCTATTCTCAAAAAGCCGTGGCCCAGAAGGAGCAGGCTCCTTGGGACCATGGCTTTTGGGCGTTGGCGGATGTTTAGGCTTTAGGCTTGCGCGATTTTCTTCTTCGGATGAAAAGAAGGACTCCAGCCGCCAGCATCACAATAACCACACCTCCGGCAAGCCCAATATTCCTGATGTCCGGCACATATACCACTAGACGCATTGGCTCAGAATCGGCCATTGTGATATGCCAGGTCAGTGTGTTCCCGTCCTGATCGGCTGCATTGTTGGAGCCGTACAGATTATAGGGCAGTGTTAATTGGAAATCTAACGCCAAGCTCCGCAGCAGCAGGCGGGCCAGTGGCTTCGGTACACTCAGTGTTCCAAGTCCGTCCAGAATCTTATCTGAATACGCGCTCAGCTTAGGCTGTGCCATCACATCATAACGGGTGTACAGCCACTTGTTTTCGGTGTCTACTTGCGTGTCCACAATATCGGGGCTTCCCGCATTCAGCTTCACATCCTGTATGGAGGCATAGGATTTCAGAAATTGATATTCCGTGGATTTGCCGACTTTTGTTTTGTGCAGTTCAATCCCCGCCGCCTGCAGTCTGCTGCGAAGCAGATCCTCAATGGTACCGCCCGCCAGCGACTCCGCACGCGAATCCAGCTTAAAACTGAATGCAATATCCATGCCTCCGTCCTTCTTCACCGTGACATGTGCCGTCCCAAAGGCGCGTTGAAGTTGTAAGTCATGGTTTGTCTTTACTGGATCAGGTCCTATGCCTCCAGCAATATTAACCTGCTCATTTGGATAAGAAAACACTCTAAAATTGAATACAACCAAACAAATAAGAAAATACACAAAACACTGCTTTGTAAAACTCAAAGAATTATCTACCAATCCCCCCATCTTTAAGCACCTCACCTTTATATATACTTACGTTATCTCATTCGGAATATTATGTAGATCTCTGCCCTGGTCGCTATGGAGCAACATACTTGTCCGCTCTACTGTAAGCGACAATCTCTCCGTTGTACAGATCCAAAATTATAGCTTTTATCTTTATTTCTACGGGGTAGCTCAATCTGGCTGCCAACGCAAAAACACCTCCAAGATTATCTCCCTATCTTACGACCGGGTTCCGTTCTCTTGAAGGTGTTCTTAATTTGTCTCACGTTATGGGGTCAGCCCCCGGTACAGGCCCCCGGCGACCAGCAGTATCCGAGCTCCTGATCAGATCGAATCTGCGTTTCCTCCGCCACGATGCTGCAGCGCAGCAATCTCATCCAATCCTGCCAGGGAGGCGATTGCCCCTTTCCGCGTGGCCGCTATGGCACCTGCCGCGTTGGCGAACGCCACCGCCCCTTCCAGTTCAATTCTTTCCCACTCCGACACCGGTTTACCCAGCTCCAGCAGCCGGTAAATAAAAGCGCCCATAAAGCCGTCACCCGCTGCTGTGGTATCTACTGGGGTTACCGGATAGGAGCCCACACTGCCAGACACTGTCCGGGTGGCATAATAAGTCCCTTCTGCTCCCCTCGTGACGAGTAATAGCGCGATAGGATAGCTGTTCAAGAGCTGCCCTGCTCCATCCGCCAAATCCTGACTTCCCGTCAGGAAGACCAGTTCTTCTTCAGATACTTTTGCGATGTCTGCCAGATGCAGCCCTTCTTCCATCGCAGCCCTGCTATGGGTATCACCCTTCCATAACGCAGGCCGCCAGTTAGGATCGTAGGTAATAAGTGCCCCATGCGATTTGGCCAGCCGGACAGCCTGAACTGTAGCGCTGTAAGCAGGCTCGGTGGTCATGGAGATCGACCCGAAATGAAAGATCCGTGTGCTGCTAAGCAGTTCACGGTTCACCTCGTTGAAAGTCAGCTCAGCATCCGCGCCTGGATGTCGGCAGAAATGAAAGCTCCGCTCCCCGTCACCATCCAAATGCACAAACGCCAGCGTCGTATGGGCCTCTTTCGTCTCGACCAGCCCAATGTCATCGATCTTTTCTGCCACCAATGCTTCCCGCAGATACTGACCGAACGGATCATCGCCAACTTTTCCGATAAAAGCCGTTTGCCTGCCGAGCCGCGACAATGCGGCCAGTACATTCACCGGAGCGCCACCGGCATTGCGTTCGAAGCAAGGGTTACCCGCGGGCGACAGCCCCGCCGGTGTAAAATCTATCAACAGCTCGCCGAGCGCCACCGTATCGTATTTCATCGTTTGTTACTCCTTTGTTATAAAATCAGATCAGCAGAATAGCTGTATCATTACCCTTTTACACCGGACATCGTAATGCCCTGAATGTAATAGCGCTGCAGGAACAGAAACAGGATCAGGATCGGAACCGTGGAAATGGTGCTTGCGGCAAGAATCTTAGACCAATCTGTTCCTTCCACCGAGGAAAAAGCGGCTATGGCTACCTGGATCATCTGTTTCTTTTCGTCATTGATAACGATCAGTGGCCACAGATATGAATCCCAGTTACCAAGAAAGGTCATCAGCGCAAGGGTGATCATTGGTGGAACAGCCGCAGGCAAGACAATACGGGAAAAGGTTCGCGGCATCGAGGCTCCGTCGATTTTGGCCGCCTCCAGAATCTCATCCGGAATCTCCGCGAAGAACTGCCGCAGCAGAAAGATTCCGAACACAGACAGCATCGAAGGAATCACCAGCGCCTTATAGGAGTTAAGCCAGCCGAAATAATTCATCAGCAGATAGTTTGGGACCAGCGTTACTTCACCGGGAATAATCATCGCCGACATGAACAGTGCGAAGACAACCGCTTTCCCACGGAAACGCAGCTTGGCAAAAGCAAACGCCGACATCGAATTCACTAGCAGCACCAGCAAGGTTACAATCCCTGCAACAAACAGTGTATTCGCGATATAGCGGAGAAATGGGTTGCCCTCACTGAAGATAACCTCTTTGAAGTTAGCCAGCGTTGGCTTAACAGGAACGAACAAATGAATATTCAGGTTGGTGGAGTACTTGAACAATTCCTCATAAGGGCGTATTGAACCCGAGATCATCCAGAGGATCGGGATAATTGAAATGACAGCCAGGACGGTCATAACCGTATACTTGGCAATGCTTGCAAAGCGGTTCATGTGGATTCCTCCTAGTAGTTTTACGAAACAGCCGCTTCCTTAAGATTCCCCTGCAGCAAAATTGACTACAGAGGCGTCTCCATTAATATTCCGCGTTCCGGAACAGTCTCATTTGCACGAGCGAGATGGCGAGAACAATTGCGAACAGAATAAAGGCGGCAGCGGTGCCATAGCCCATCTGCATCTGCTGGAAGGCTATTTTATAAATATAATAGACAGCGGTTTCGGTAGCCCCGTTGGGTCCTCCACTGGTCAATACAAAAACAAGGCCGGACAGCTTAATGGCATCAATTGTCGTCATAATCACAACGAAGGCCATGGTACGGTTCAGCAAAGGAAGCGTAATACGGAAGAACTGCTGTATTTTTGTAGCACCGTCTACCCGGGCCGCCTCGTACAAATCTTGCGGAATGTTGTTCAGTCCGGCCAGGAAGATAATCATGAAAAAGCCTACGCCTTTCCATATTCCCAGCATGATCACGCCGTTCATCGCCGTATCCGGGTTGGACAGGAAATTGGTAGTGGGCAGATGAAACGTCTTCAGCACATTGTTCAGAATCCCGAATTCCTTGTTGTAGATCAGTTTGAACACCGTTGCGGCCACTGCCGTAGAAATGACAACCGGAATGAAATAGAGTGTGCGGAACAGACCGGTGAGCTTGAACTTTTTCTGGATTAACAGTGCCAATCCCAGCGAGATCCCGGTCTGAATCGGAATAACGATGATGGCAAAATGAAACGAATGCCTGAGACTGGCCAGGAAATCCCTGTCCGTCACCAGAGTCTTGTAATTGTCCAATCCGATAAAGCTGCGGCTCGATGCCACCAGGTTATAATTCTGAAAGCTGATCACAAAGGCTTGCAGCATCGGATAGAACACAAAGATGAGCAGCAAAGCAAAAGAAGGGAGCACGAACCACCAGGCGGTCATTTCTTCTCCCCGCAGATACTGGCGGGGCTTTTTGCCGGGGGGGGTAGTTTTGGAGGCAGACTCAGCTGCCGCTGTAACGCTTGTCATGATCTTTTCACTCCATTTCAATCCGGTTTATAGACGTACACGTTCATTACGGCATAAATTTGCCCACCCGGAGCAAGGGCTTTAATCTCCGTCTGGCCTTCCTTCAGCCCCTTTACGACAGCGGATGTTCCGTTGCGGCTCTCCACCTGTGCAACGGCCTCATCACCCGATACCCAAGTAAGATCCTGGGGAGCGGTTAGCGGAACGACCGCCGCTGCCGCTGCCACAGTGCCGCCAAGCGGAACATCTACACTGGATTGGCTAAGCAGGACGCGAAGCGGTTCCGAACCGTCCGGATCCTCATCCCGCCATACACTGGCCATCGGATAAAAGACGGCCTGGTCCAGCGTCACGTTCCCCTTTTTCACATACAACTCCAGCCCGTTACTGGTAGCCCCCGGGAAAAGAATACTGGAAACCACAGTCTCGCCGTCTGCGCCGAACACCTCCAGCGTCGATTCATCCACATAGATATGCAGCCTGATCTTACCGTTTACCGCTCTTAAGGGAGCCTGAACTGTTTCGGCAAACCCGGCTTCAAATGAACTGTCGCCGGATTTAGTTCGATCCACCGTTAGTGTTGAATTCATGTTGTTATAAGATACAATTGTCTCCTGCTCTCCGCCCTTTCTCAGTTTGAAGCCGAATTCCGCTTCTCCCTGCACGGTGAACTCGGAATCGAGTTCATAGGAAGTGCCACGCAGGCTGGCCAGGGGATTTTTACCCGGCTCCAGCCGCTGGATCCCCACCTTGACCGCTTGGCCGCGCAAGGCCTCCAGCTCTTGCACCGGCTGCTGGACGAGGCGCAATCCCTCACCGGGAATGTCGCGCAGCTTCAGCTCCCGCGGCAGCGACATATTCCCTTTCCACGGATCGCTTGGCATAGAGAACGGGTAGCGCCAATTGGACATCCAGCCGACATAGATCCGGCGGCCGTCCGTCTGCGGAATATCCGAGTAGGACACTGCAGCATAGAAGTCTTTTCCATAATCGGTCCACAGCACTTTGGAGGGCTCATTCTCATTCTTGAACGTCCTGCCGTCAAAGCTGCCGATAAAATATTGCGCTGTCGAGCCATGGGTTGAGCGGTTATTGCCGATACTGAGCGCCAGGACCCATCGGGTCTCCTTGCTGCCCTCCACGGGAAGCTCGAACAAATCCGGACATTCCCAGACGGCGGCATGCGAACCCTGGTCGGCGCCGAATTCGCTGGCCAGCTGCCAGGTCTTCAGGTCCGGTGAGGTATAGAATCTCACCCGGTTGTCCACCGAGACAACCATCACCCAAGCGTGCGAGGGCTCATGCCAGAACACCTTGGGATCTCTAAAATCCTTGAGTCCGGGATTCGGAATCACGGGATTGCCCTCATATTTGGTCCAGGTGCGTCCCTTATCAGAACTGTAAGCCAGGCTCTGCGACTGCGTTCCTCCTTTGAAATGGGTGAAGATCGCAACCAATCCCGCTTTTCCGCCAAAAAAACCGCTCGTATCCTTCCAGTCCACCACGGCGCTGCCTGACCAAATCTCCCCGAGCGAATCGCGCAGAAGCGCTACCGGCAGGTGCTGCCAATGGATCAGATCCGTGCTGACGGCGTGACCCCACTGGCCGCTGTTCTGGTAGAACTGGTGATATTCACCTTCAAAATAAACCATTCCGTTCGGATCGCTCATATTCCCGCTTTCCGGCGACAGATGATACTGCGGGCGGTACAGCTCCGTGTAGTAATTGGGAATCGCAGAAAACTGAAAGGCCGCAGGTGCCGTATTAGAGATGGCATTGGACGGAGTTTTAGAATCAGAAGTATTGCTGGTATGATTGCTGTTACCGCCAATATTGCACCCTGCGATAACAAGCAGTACTACAGCCACACCTGCCAATTTGCTTGTAGTTTTGATCATAGCCCCTCCAGACTAACTCCAGATAGATTTGAGATTCCACATATTCAGCGACTCCAGCGTTATACTTCCACCCTCAGCCCTCATCGTTATTCCGCCGGTTAGAGCAGACGGATACACCCGGCTTGTCAATACATAGCGGCCATCATTTACAAACACTTCAATTGAAGAACGGTCGATAAATACCTGCAGTTTAAGCGATCCTCCATTAGCATCTGGTGCTTCCGTGCTTACTGAAACTTCACTTATCGATGCATCGCCAGGGCCGGAAGCGCTGCAATCCAGGATCAGCTTCTCTTCCCGGAGCAAATAGCGGATGACCGTCGATTCCCCGCTTCCCTCTGCCGCAAGCAGAGTAATCTCCAGACGCTCAGCTTGTGTATCATTCATAGCAAATTCAGCAATCCATTCAAAACCCTGTCCATCCCTAACACTCCATGTTGCATCAGTCCCCATAGAGAGGCTCACCCCAGAAGCTGTTATTCCAGCCTCCCGCAGGAGCTCAAGCTCGGGAACCGGCCGCGAAGCCAGCTTGCCTTCCGGCAGGAGCACTAACTCCCGCGGCAATGTCATTGCCCCATACCACCCGCGATCCTCGCGGGCCATCTCTGAACCCCAGTGATCCATCCAGGCGATCATAATTCTTCTACCCTGGCCGTCCAGCAAAGTCTGTGCGGCATAAAAATCAGGACCATGATCAAGCTTCGCTTGAGTCCCCGGTGTAAACTTTCCGCTGGTGTAATCCATTTCTCCGGTCATATATAAATTTTTGGCATCCTGCATATTCATCGGTGACAGCACAAGCACATGCTTATCTCCCAGCGGGAACAAATCGGGGCATTCCCACATGTCCCCTTGGGTACCATCGCTCTCCGCAGCCGTCCCCATGTATTCCCACCGCTCCAGATCTTCCGATTGGTAGAGCAGCGCCTTCCCTTTGCCGTCTTTCCCGGAACCCAGCACCATATACCACAAATCTTCATGACGCCATACCTTAGGATCACGGAAGCCGAAATTCCCTGTATCGGGCGAACTCGGAATCAGAGGATTGCCGGAATGTTTGTCAAAAATAACACCGTCTGTGCTGCTCGCCGCGCACTGCACTTCCATCGGTTCCCGCCCGTCGACATGCCCGGTGTAGATCAAGGTAAGCCTGCCATCATTCTCCACAGCACTGCCGGACCAGCAGCCGTAACCGCCCTCCTGCCCTAGCTCATAAGGCTCCGTAGGTGCTAAAGCTATGGGCAGGTGTTTCCAGTGCACCAGATCCTTGCTTACAGCATGGCCCCAGTGCATCGGTCCCCACTTATCACTATAGGGGTGATGCTGATAGAACAGATGGTATTCCTCTTTAAAATAGATCAGCCCATTCGGATCGTTCATCCAGCCGGCCTGTGGCAGCACGTGGTACTGCAGCCGGTAGTCATCACGTGCAGCAATCTCCGCCTGTGCTGCCACCGCCTCCTCCGCCAGCCGTATGCTCTCTTTATGTGCTTGCTTCTCTCCCGAAACATTCATGCTGCATGCTCCTATTCCTTGTTTAGTTGACACTATTGTAGCTGAACGGTTAGAGAAATCATTTCAATATGATCGGTTGGGAAGTTGTGATGTTTTCAGGGGGAGGGGGAGAATGGGACCAGCGTCACTCCGCGGAAGTTTTGGACTTCCGGCCGCTGTTGTCCCCGGATTTCTTGATATAACCTGCTGTTCGCGGTGGAAATCCGATGACAAAGGCGGTCGCTACCGCTCCTCCAGTTCCAAAATTCCACTCCATTCTTTTATCCCATTCCCCAGAGTGGGGAACCTCCTGGCTCGGCTGAACTTCCTCATCAGCTTCACTGGGGCACACCTCTTGTCTTCTGAGTCGGCTCCAGAAATCGCCTGCTTACAGTGCTAACAGATAAAGCGGGAACACCTATAAGTCTAAAATCTCAATCACAAAAACTAAGCGGACTCCAAAGCCCTTATATGTGGAAACGCGGTACTTTCTTTCCCTTTGCGGACTCCAGTGCAGTTATTCTCAGAAAAGTGGGCTATTTCCTCGCTGTATCGTTGAAATAACGTCACCTGAGTCCGCACGGAAGGCTAAAGTATACTTTATTGACGCATTAACGGCTCTGGAGTCCGCAAGTAGGTTTGGTGAGATTAGCCGGGTCGCTCACGTTTTACGAGAAATGCTGCAGAAGACTGAAAAACTGGTAGAGTAACAGAAAAAAGGCAAAACCCAAAACATGTCGTTTACATGTCCCGGGTTTTGCCTTACAGTAACAAACTACCGCCGTTGTTTAACATCCATAGACTTTGCATAGCGCCGGTTATACTCCCCACAGCCAGTTAGCCGTGCGGGTGATTCTTCAAATACCATTCACGGTAATCTTTGGGGCTTTTGCCGCTGTTTTTCTTGAATGAGGTGCTGAAATAGCTGGAACTGGAATAGCCGACAAGCATGGCGATATCGGTCAGCTTCAGTTCATTCTCTTGCAAGAGCTGCTCCGCCTTGGTCATTCTCAGCTTGGTGACATAGTCGCTGAACGTAATGCCCACATGCTGCTTGAACAGCCCGGATAAATAGGTCTCATTCAGATGAAACATTTCGGCGAGGGAAGAAAGCGTCAATTCGTAGGAGAAATTCTCCTCCACATATTTTCTAACCGCTTCGACCATATGCTGTCCGCTGGAGAAGCGGAGCTTCTTCACTTCGTCCATGACAAGCTGCGCCAGTTCATCTATCTGCCCCCGCACACCTTCACGCGACTGGTACTCGGCAATGGTCATCTGACAGTTCCACAAATACTTCTGCAGGGCGGAACCGCCGAGCTCGAACTTTTTGGCGATGGAGCTGAACATCAGCAGCATCCGCAGGGCCAGAAAGGTAAAAGCAAACATAGGCGTATCTCTTTCGCTGCTGAAAATGGTGTCAAGCTGCTGGCGGAAGGTGCTCATGTCCAAATTTTCAATCGCCTGCACCAGCTTCCGCTCCATCTCCGGGGTAAATGCCTGCGTAAGCTCCATCACCCGGCTCCGTTCGCCCTCTCCATCTTTATACACGGTGCTTTGGCTCCAGGACAGCATGCACGAAGCATAACCGTTCTTCAACCGCTTGAGTCCCTTCACTTCCTCGCCAATCCCCGTCACACATTCCAGCTTCAGGTAACTGGCGATGTTTCGTTTCAGTTCTTCTACGAACCGGTCCGTTCGACCCGCATGCTCCGGCCCCGACTTCATAATAACCAGAAAATACATCATCGCTGAATTGGCGACATCACTGAATGGATAGATTCCTTTCCGCTTAGCAGCCGTCTCCCGGCATAGCATCTGAAAAGCCAAATTGAGCAGATCCCGGCGCTCTTGCGGGTCCGACATCCGCCCCGCCGGTACTCTCATCTCCACAGCGACAAACTGCAGCTTCAGATCATCCGCCGTCAACGGGGTCAGCTGGAGCTGCTGCAGCCGTTCCTTGATAGCCGCCAAGCTGTACCACTCGTCTTTGACCATTTGCAGCAAAAAATTCTCCTGCAGCATCCGCAGCTGCTCATTCTTTCGCAGCAGATCCTGCCGAGAGGCCTGCAGGTTTTTTTGCTCCTGTTCAATTTCTTCACCCAGCTTGCCAAGCAGCTCATTCAGTTCTGCGCGGGCTACCGGCTTCAGCAAATAATCCTTCACTCCAAGCTGTATTGCCGATTTCAGATATTCAAAGTCGGAGTATCCTGACAGCACAACCGTCCTCAGCAGCGGATACTTCTTTTTGCAGATGCGGATAAATTCAATGCCGTCCATCTGCGGCATACGAATATCGGAGATGACCAGTTGCGGCAACGGTCCCTGCTCCAGCAGCTGCAGCGCTTCATTGCCGCTTGAAGCCTCCGAGACAATCCGGAAGCCGGCGGCTTCCCAATCGATTTTGGCTTTGATACTGTTACGAACCCCCTTCTCATCGTCCACCAGCATAATCTCATACATGATAATCACCTCTCTATCAGCGGCAGCCTCAGTGTAATAGTTGTTCCTGTATCTAGCTTCGAATCAAGTACGGCTTCGAACTGCTCGCCGTAATACAGGCGGCAGCGGGAGAGCACATTGCGCAATCCGATGCTGTCCCCTTTATGATTTAAGATTCCCACACTATCCCTCAGCTCCGTATCGGCAAGAATGCTGGCGATCAGTTCCGGTGTCATTCCTGAACCGTTATCCTGTATCTGCAATTGCAGGCGCTCTCCACACACCCTGGAGGTGATCGCCACCTCGGCGATCCCACCCTTTTCCAGGCTGTACTTCACGGCATTCTCCACCAGCGGCTGCAGAATAAACTTGGCGATCAGCAACTGATCTGCGGCCGAATCCTGCCGGATCGCCACCATCAGATGATCCTCATACCGAAGCTTTAGGAGGAATAGGTAGTCACGGATATATCCAATTTCCTCGCTGACTTGCACCAGATCCGTATCGAGACTCAGCGAATAACGCATCATTTTACCCAGCGCTTCGGTGGCATCCATGACCAGATCCTCTCGTTTCATCGCCGCCAGACCGCTGATAATCTCCAGCGTATTGTTGTAAAAATGTGGATTGATCTGCAGTAGGAGCGCTTTGTATTCGGCGTTTTTCCGGCGTAGATTGGTCTCGAATTCCGTCTCGATCAGATACTTCAGCTGATGGGTCATCTGCTCAAATACACCGGCCACATAGTCCACTTCGCTCTGCCGCGATCTAACCTTTGGCATATCCTTCATCGCCAGCTCGAACTGCCCGTTTTTGACATGCCGCATGGCCCGGGCCATGGCACTTAGTGGCTTCGTTATGTCGGTGGAGAGCCACAGCGCGACAATAATCACAAGAATCAGTAGAACAAAGCTGGCAAGGAGCAGCGTTTCTTTGAGCTTTGTGATGGTGGCATACAGCTCCGCCTCCGGCACCTCGCCGACGATCAGCCAGTTCTGTGCAGGCAGCCTGCGGTAAAAGAACAGATAGTCGGTCCCCCCTTGGCGAAGCGGAAAAATGCCGCTGGTCTGACCTCCACTATGTTTCTGCAAAGCAGCAAGTCCGCCGCTAAGCACCTGCTCAGCTCCTGTCAGATCCTGATTGAGTACACTGAGGCCTTCAGCCGTCAGTAAAAAGGCCTTGCCGCTTTTGCCGAAGCTGATTTTATCCATATCCTGGCGCAGCAGTTCCGTAGGATAATTGATTTTGATCACTCCGACATCCTTAAGGGACTGGAGCTGCACTAAAGGGAGCACAAGGCTATTGATCTCGCGCGAACGCATGCTATCGTCGGCCTGATCCCTGTCCTGGTGAGCCTGTGTCCAGCGCACGTCCTGCTCCTTAAATTGACTGTACCAGCGGCTCTTCAAATAGCTCAGGTCCTGTGTCCATAACCCGCCCTCTCCCTTCGCAAAGGTGGAAATGGAAATCACATTCGAATTATTGATCGCATAGGAGGATAATAGCTCACGCAGCTTTTGCTTAGCCAGATACTGTTCACCCATAGTGCTCTCATCGTTCAGGTCGGCGGTTATCCAATCCTGTGTGATGTCGCTGCTCAGCACCTGGTTACCCATATCCTCAATTTGTGTCAGCAGCGTGCTGACATGGGAGGCAAATTGGTCTATGGTTTGCAGAGTGGAAGTCTGGGTAGATTTTCGGATTTGCTCCGCCGATTCCTTGCTGAGGATAAAGACAACCGCCGTAATCGGAAGGATCAGCAGGATCGAAAAAGCCAACATCAATCTGCTGCGTAACGAGTAGAACATGGCAACCGCGCCCCTTGCTATCATTATGGTCCAAAAATTCAAAATAACCCCACAACGTGGAGCTAAATCTTGAAGCTTCTTTAAGCTGAAAGAAGAAACAGCTTTACCGCCCTTTTTATAAAGGGCGGCTGCCGTTTCTACATTATTTGGTAATTTTATTATTTTTGCGGCAGATCTGCATACGCCTTGTCAATCTTTTTAATGGCGTCAGCAACAGCTGCATCCACGTTGCGTCCGGCGATGGTCACTTCCTCAATCATCTTGTTTACCGCTTCGGACATTTGCGGGAAGATCGGTGTAATCGGACGCGGTCTGCCGAATTTCTGATTCTGTACGACAAAGATATTCTTCGGATACTGACCTAGCTCAGGAAACTCCTTGGCTACTGAATAGCGGGCCGGAATATCTTTTGTGATAGAGCAATAGGTCTTAGCCCCGTCAGTACCAGTCACCCAGTTTACAAACTGCCAGGCAGCTTCGGCATTTTTACTCTTCGAGGAAATGGCCAGCGACCAGCTCCCGTTCGCGACAGCCTGCTGGGTTTCCTTCGGAAGTGGTGCGATATCATAATCTTCGCCTAATTTGAAATTAGGGAACTTGTCGGCATAATTGCCCAGTGACCAGGAGCCGTCAACCGTCATCGCAAGCTGGTTGTTCGGGAACGGATCTGGCGGGTATTCCAGAGAGGACACTTTATCTTTATTATACAGGTCGGAGAAGAATTGCAACGCCTTTTTGGTCTCTGGCTTATCCAGGTACCCTTTGGAGGTTGTTCCATCTGCGCTCATGATCTCACCGCCAAACTGCCAAATAATCGGATATTTAAAGTATGCTGTTGCTCCTGCATTACCGAAGCCTTGCGCTGGATCAATGCCGTACACGCCGTTGGCCGGGTCGTTAAGCTTTTTAGCTGCATCCAGCACCTGATCCCAAGTCCAAGGCTCTTCCGGGTTCTTGGAGGGAAGAGGAATTCCCTTCGCTTCAAACATTTTTTTATTATAGAAAAGAGCAATAGAGGATTCGGTGAGCGGAGCCATGTAAATTTCTTTATTATAGGTGTACGTGGCAATGGTCGATTCTGGAATATCCTCCAGGTTACCGTCCTTCTTGAAATATGCGGTCAGCGGCTGTAAGGCACCCGCCTGGGCGTAAGAAGCCATATTCGGGCCGTCGATGGCCATAATATCAGGCGGATTGCCCGAAGCAATGGATGTTCTCAGCTTGGTGTCGTAATCGGCATAAGGAATCGGACTCATCTCAACCTTGATATTCGGATGCGCTTCATTAAACGAGGCCACCAGCTTGTCATAGGCTGAATTTTCGCTGTCATTGCCCGAGTTTCTCCAGAACGTGAGAGATACCTTCTCTTCTTTGGGTGCTGACGAAGCTCCCGCCTCCGGCTGCGCGTTATCCCCTTTGCTTCCACATCCGGCGAGCAGTCCGCATGCCAACATCACGCTTAGTACCACTTTACTCTTACTGTTCAATAATGCCCTCCCCTTTCATCTGCTGTCTGCGCTTACAACTGAATATTATCAAACATGCCCGATGATAAAATTCATTATCCTCTGCACTAAACTTTCAAAATGTTCGGTATTTCTATTTAAAGCAATTATAATTGAAGAACTTCAACAGCAATGCCCCCTGCCCCCGGTTATGATTCCGGTGGCAGGGGGCATTGTATATGCTATATAAGCTGAACTATAGAACTACTGTTACTTCTTTAAATGATAAGGCACGGTTGTAATAATTACATCCCGCCGGTACAGCAGATGCGCACGGAGCAGCAGGCTGGACTGGTTATGAAGGATATTGTGCCAGCCTTTCTTCGGAATGAACTGGGGCACGATTACCGTCACCTGATATTTCGATTCGCTCGCCTTGCGCTGGACCGTGTCGATGAACTTGGTCAGCGGGTGAATGATGCTGCGGTACGGCGAATACAGCGTCACCAGCCGGACTTCAGGATGGAATTTCTTCCACTTTTCTTCAAATATCGTATCATCCTCCCGTTCAAACGGGACATGTACCGCAATAATCTGTTCGGCACCCAGCGATTTGGCATAGCGGAGCGAGTTCTCCACCACATGAGTGATTCCGGCAACCGGCAGGATGATGATATTCCCTTCAATCGCCAGCGGCTCCGCCTCACAGGTAGAGATCCGGAGCTGATCTGCTACAGCCTCATAATGCTTGTGAATCCGGTAGAACAGCAGAATAATCAGCGGCAAAAAGATCAGAACGGGCCAGACCTGCGCAAATTTGGTCAGGAAGAACATCATCGTAACAATGAAGCTGATCAACGCGCCGGTTGTGTTGATGATGAGCTTGGTCATCCAGCCTGGAGGCTTCTGTCTGATCCATTTAACCATCATTCCGCTCTGGGAGAGGGTGAACGGAATGAACACACCTACCGCATACAGCGGAATCAGGTGCTCGGTCCGGCCTTCAAAAGCAATGATCAGCAGAATCGACAGCAATCCCAGTATCAGAATGCCGTTAGAATAGCCCAGCCGGTCCCCGCGAACCGTGAACATACGGGGAATGAACTTATCCTTGGCCAAATTCACGGCCAGCAGCGGAAATGCGGAATACCCGGTATTAGCCGCCAGAACCAGAATCAGAGCAGTGGTCCCCTGGACAAAGTAGTACATAAAGTTCCGTCCAAAAACCTGTTCAGCGATAATCGAGACTACCGTCGCATCCTCTTGGGGAGTAATCCCATAGTAATACGCCAAGAATACGATCCCTGTAAATAACACTGCGAGCAGTGAGCCCATAGCGACCAGCGTTTTGGCTGCATTGTTCGGGGCTGGCGCCTTGAAGTTAGGAATGGCATTAGAAATGGCCTCCACCCCGGTGAGTGCCGAGCTTCCTGATGAAAAAGCCTTCAGCAGCAGGAACAGGCTGATCCCTGCTATCGGCGTACCGAGAGGCGTGTGCAGATTGGCAGGCACGCCGCCGGTCAAAATATGGAACACACCCAAACCGATCAGGATAAATAATGCAAGCACGAACAAGTATACCGGATAGGCCAGAAAGGATGCCGATTCCGTAACCCCGCGCAGATTCAGAGTAGTAATAAGCAGTACAAAAACAATGGCAATCACTACATTGTAGGGATGCAGGCTTGGAAAAGCCGACGTAATAGCATCCGTTCCCGCCGAGACGCTTACAGCTACCGTCAATATGTAGTCCACAAGCAGCGAGCCGCCGGCCACAAGCCCCGGATACTTCCCGAGGTTTTCCTTAGACACTACATAAGCTCCGCCGCCATGGGGATAAGCAAAAATAATCTGCCGGTAAGATAAAATCAGGGCCAGCAGCAGTACGAGAACCCCTGCCGCGATAGGGATTGAATACCAGAATGCCGCAGCGCTGAGAGTCACCAGCACCAGCAGAATTTGCTCAGGACCGTAAGCGACCGAAGATAAAGCATCTGAAGAAAGAATCGCCAGCGCTTTGGTTTTGTTCAGTTTCTGCTCGCCGAGCTGTTCCGATTTCAGCGGCCGTCCAATGAGAAATCTTTTTACCGAAGACATCATCAACCTCACCCATCACTTTTTAAGTTATATTACCCTTGAAAATAAATAATAATCTCAGTTCCTTATTATACACTTCTATGTCAATGACGGTTTCACTTCTTTTCCGCTCAATAAAGAGGCTGCCCCGTCAAATGATTGACTTTTGGGACAGCCCCTGCATGTTTATATAGCTATAGAAGCTCCAAGTTAGAGTTAAACAATAACGCTGAGACTGAAGCAGCTGGTTTAGACCGCTGCTTTCTTCTTCGTTCCGGCTACCGCCTCTGCTGAGTAATGGTGGCCAGGAATTATACTCCTCCGGACAAAGAATCCGGCAATGAGCCCAAATACAGTAATAGCTGCCGCTAGAATAAATGCATTATGCACGCCTGCCGCCAGACTGCTAGCCGCAAGCTCCTGTCCTGTGGCTTCAGTGTGAGCAAGGAGATAATCCTTCTGCCCGGAAGTCATCACACTGACAATCAGAGCTGTGCCGACTGCACTGGCAAGCTGCTGCAGGGTATTCATAATGGCTGTACCATGCGGATGCAGTTCGCGGGGCAGCTGGTTCAGGCCATTCGTCTGGGCTGGCATCAGGGTAAGCGCGATTCCCACGGTCATACAGCAATGCAGCAGCACAATCTGGTAGATCGGAGTATCTACGCTGATTCCTGTGAACATCCACATCGCTGCGCAGAGGATAATCACACCGGGAATGACAAGTACCCTTGGACCCGCTTTGTCAAAGCTGCGCCCAATGATTGGGGACAGAACTGCATTGATAAGCCCTGCAGGCAGCATCAGAAGTCCGGCGTACAGAGCAGATAATGCCAGGGAACCCTGCATAAAGATCGGCAGCAGATACGAGGTTGAGAAGATGGTAAGGAAGCCGATAACAATAAATAATGCACCTGCCGTGAACATCGGATATTTGAACGCACGAAGATTCATAACCGGCTGCTTCATCGTCAGCTGACGCCAGATGAACAGGACGAGCGCCACCATTCCGGCTCCGAGTGACGCAATAACTACCGGGCTGCCCCAGCCGCCTTCACCTTCACCCGCACTGCTGAGTCCATACACGATTCCCCCAAAGGCAATTGTCGACAGGACCAACGATAAGATATCTATTTTCGGTTGAGTAATTTTGCCGACATTCTCAATATTAAGCAGTCCAATTACCAGGTCGATAATGAGGAACGGAATAAGTCCCCAGAACATCCATTGCCAGCTTAGTTTATCGATAATCAGTCCCGATACGGTGGGCCCAAGCGCAGGTGCAACCATCATGACAAGTCCGACCATCCCCATCGCTGCCCCTCTTTTGGCGGGTGGAATAATCGTTAGTACCGTGTTGAAAATGACCGGCATCAGGATTGCGGTTCCCGCCGCCTGAATGAGACGTCCCACAAGCAGAATCTCAAATCCGGGCGCAAAGCCCGCAGCGAGCGTACCAGCAATGAACAGTGTAATCGCCGTTCCGAAGAGCTGGCGGGTCGTAAACCACTGGAGAAGCAGCGCCGAAACCGGCATAATAATACTGACCACCAGGATATATCCTGTCGTAATCCACTGTGCAGTAGATGCCGTAAGACCCCATTTTCCCATTAGTACAGGCAGTGCCACATTCATCATAGTCTCACTAAGCAGACCGATGAATCCTCCCAGCAGCAGTGATACAAGCACGGGAATAACCTTATACTTAACCTTAATTTGTGTTGCTTCATTCATGAACAAACAGGCTCCTTTCCAATTTCCTATCCATATAACTTCTTTTTAATATGTTCACTTATTATATGTTCACTTATTATTTAGAGTCAAGACATTTCCGGTTGTACATCATCCAATCAACAGCCTCAATTGTTTAATGAATCCTTCCAGCTCTGGTCCCAGCTTCGAAAAAAATATCTTATCCGCTTCCAGCACAATTTGGTTCGCCCGTTCCATCACATTCTCACCCGGCTCCGTAAGCCGGATCAGCTTCGCACGGGTATCCTGGGGATGCGGCACGCGGTTGACATAGCCTTTTTTCTCCAATGTCCGCAGTACCTCTGACGCCATCATGGGGTCCATGTAGGAATCGTGGGCAATCTGAACCTGTGTGGCACCAGCCGAACCGCCCCGTTCGTTAATTGAATGGCATGAGCGCAGCAAAGCAAACTGAACATGCGTCAGGTCCACCTCCTGAAGCTTCTGTTTCATCAGCTTTTGCCAATTATTCGTCAATCTCCACATCATGTAACCTAATTCTTCATTATGTATATCCATTTTGGGTCCCCTTGTCCGTTGCGCTGATCTATCGGTTAATTATAAACAGCCCGTTCCGCTTCGTCAAAATAGTCTGTACCAGCCCCACACTTTGATTGCTTAGACGAAGGAGCTTCTCCGCTGATCCATATAAATAAGCCGCCTCAGTTATATTCATAACTGAGGCGGCTTATTTACAGTAAGGTCTATTATTTTGTAAAGATGACCAGAGCCGTGTACTTGCTATCCGAGCCAACACCGTGCTCAGAATGTGTTGTTGCAGCAGTAGGAACTACTTGATATTTGATATCAATAAGCTGTCCCTGTACCATTGCCGATATGAATTCATCGATCATATCACTAAGTTCCGTAATATTTTGAGCTTCGAATGCCTCAACAGCATAATATGCCATGAAATCACCTCCCCTTATCAAATTTCGACACAAGGAAGTATTTTCCTTCTTTTACTTTATTATTTTTTCATTATAAGGAAATTTCCCGTCATTCTAATTTAAATTCAATATTCTGTATTGCATTACTCTCTAACGGAACCTCCTCCAGACTGCGGGATGTGGCATCCACCCGGAAGGTCTTGAACTCAAATCCGTTCAGACTGACCTCCTGGCAGATGCCGAGTGCCGGATTACTGACCGTCGTCGCCCCCCGCCGCCAGTCGGTTCGAACAAGCGCAGAATGTAGCCGTCACCCCGTTCCTCCTGCTTGAACGCGCAGAGCTGAATGCTATCATCTTCCAGAAAACACACGGGCCGGGCTGTTCCCCTTCTCCTGACGGAAAGAAGGACAAGGCATACAGCTGTTCGTTATGACCCAGCGCTTCCCGGTCTATCTGCGCTTTCCGCTCGTCAAGCGTACCTGCATTCAACCAGAAGGTATAGCTCCGCTCTCCCTGGTCCATGCGCGGCAGGAAGCGGTCCTGTGCCATGATTGAACGGCCGCCAATCGGATGTGCGCAATAGCCTGCACTCCGCAGCAGCGACAGGCGGATTTCACCTTTCCGGAAATCTCCGCCGTAGATTCCGTTATTAATGCAAGTAACTGAGAGATTCTGCGCCGCATCCTTCTCGTTCCAATACACCCGAGCCCGATCTCAATCTCCGTTCCTTGCTTAGGCAGCTTATAGACCTGGCATATGCTGGAGCTGCCATACTTAAAGACCGCTTCAATCACCGTTCGCGCCTCCACGTCCTCAATCGATTTAAGCTATTTCAGCAGGGCTTTTAAGAAACACTATGGACAAGGACCGCAGAGTTACCGGCGGGAGTATAATGGGAGTTAATCAGCCTTTACCATTTTGATACTACTTTGCGAAGGGCCTGGGATATACTAGCCTCAGACCGAACAAAGGAGATTATACGTTATGAATAAATCAGCGCTAAGCGCTCTTCTTGGATTCACTGTGCTGGTGGCAGGCTGCAGTGAAATGAAAACTCCCAGTGACCTGCTTAAGGCTCCATCTCAGGGAAACGCAGACGGAACGATAACAAGCATTGTCCAGCCTTTCCTGCCTGCAGGCTCTCACTTGACCGTGCCTGTTCATTCCGAATCGAGCAGCGCCATCCAGTTACAGGATCTCGACAAGGATGGGCAGGATGAAATCCTGGCCTTCTACAAAACAGATAAAACCGACTACGAAATCAATACCCTGGTCCTTTCCAAGACGGGTGGTGAATGGAAAAAGCTGACCAACATTACCGGAGTCGGCAGCGAGCTGGACTATGTAAAGTATGCGGATGTCACAGCGGACGGAGCGCCGGATGTACTGTTAGGATTCAGTGGGGGTCAAGGCCTAAGCAGAGAGTTGTCAGTCTATAGTCTTAGCGGCGGCCAGTTATCAGAGATTCTGAAGCAGCCTTATGACTATCTGGCAGTTGGGGATATGACAAACCAAGGGGAGACGGATATCGCTTTGCTCCAGTCCACAGTCGATACAGATAACCAGCCGCTATCCCGTCTCCAGTTATTACGGCTACACGGAGGCAAGCAGCAGAGCTTATCCGACCAAAAGATTAGCGGAACGGTCATCCAAATGATGTATGCCAAGGCCTCTCCTACAGCAAACGCACTGATTATCGATGCTGCAGTTGGCGCGCATGCTTCCTATACCTCTCTTCTGACTTGGGCGAATGGAGCTTTTACTGATATACTTGCAACAGATGATTATCAGCATTCGGCACTTGAGGGCAGCAAGAACCTTGTACTGAAGCCCCGGGCTCCTGGACCGGACAGCTTACTTGGTGAAGGCAGCTTGTCTATCAAAGACTATCCGCTGTACAGCGAGGATGTGAACGGAGACGGAATCGTTGAAATCGGCTTCCTTGTCCCTCCTGCCGGTTCAGAGAACTTCGCGCCGCTGGCTACTCCTTTTATCACCAAATATTATCAATGGGACGGCCAAACAGGACTTAAGCTCGTGCAGGAGCAATTCGACCGGTGGGGATTCAATTTCCATATTCCCGGGTCCTGGACCGGCAAATACCTGCTGGATCCTACGAGGGAATCTCCTGCTCCATGGGAGCATATAAACTTTATCTACAAGAACGCAAATTCCGGGGAAAAGGCCCCGCTGCTGGAGCTGCGCCTGCTGACACGGAAAGATTGGCAGAAGGGAGAAGCAGAGCTGATTGGGGCAAAGGCTTCCTACAAGCTGCTATACGAATTGCAGGATACAAGTGATGAAACAGAGCCTACGGTACTCGTTGCCGTGCTGCCATCACCGAATGCGGGCAGTAAGCTGACTGGACCTGCATCCCAGGAGTATGAGCAGCTGAAGCTGACCCTGGAGGAAGTACAGCAGCTGGCCGGCACGCCGCAGAAGCCCCGGCCATAACAAGGAGTGGAGTCATGAAGGTGCTCGTACTGGAAGATGAGAAGCCCATACGCGATCTGCTGCGCATCAATTTGAAGCGTGCAGGCTTGGATGTTGTTGAAGCCGCCACGGGCGAAGAAGCTCTGACGATTGCCGGAGAGCATAGGAATATTGACATTGCCATTGTGGACCTGATGCTTCCCGGAATCAGCGGCTTCCAAGTGTGTGATGAATTACGCAGGCAGTTTCCCCGGCTTGGCATCATCATGCTGACCGCCAAAAGCCAGGAAGTTGACAAGGTTATGGGACTGGAAGCCGGCGCTGACGATTATGTTGTGAAGCCGTTCAGCCCCGTTGAGCTCACAGCACGGGTCCGGGCGCTGTACCGGCGCATGTATCCGGAGGAGGCTCCCCTGCCACAGAACCATATTGAGCTGGCCCCCTTCACACTGTTGCTGGATGAACGCAAATTACTGAAGAATTCAATCGATATCCCCCTCACCCCTACGGAATACTCCATTGTGAAGCTGCTCATGGAGCAGCCGGGCAAAGCGGTCAACCGTGATGAAATACTGACCTCCGTGTGGGGTCAGTATTTCATGGGTGAGCTTAAGATTGTAGACGTTAATATCAGCCGGATCCGCCAGAAGATCGGGCAGGAAGTTTCCGGACCCCAATACCTCGAAACGGTGTGGGGATTCGGCTATTTATGGAGGGTACAACCGTGCTGAAGGGTATCCGGTCCCGGCTCATTGTCTACATCACTCTTGTTCTGCTCCTGATTGTCCTCCTGCTGGAGGGGGTATTTATTGTGGCTGTCCATTATTATTATCTGGGCAGCGCCATGGAGACACTAACGTCGCGGGCGACAACCTCTGCCACCTTTTTCAATAAATATCTGGAGGGTTACTCCATCAATGAACGGGCCAGATATATACTGGAGAATCTCTCGCCTGACGAGAGCAGTAAGGTTGAAGTCCTGAGTCCGGAAGGAAATGTGATCATCAACTCCTTCGGCTTCGCAAGCTCCGAGCGGATTGACACTCCTGACGTCAAAGCGGCTCTGGCCAGCGGCAAAGGGACTTATCAGAGCCTGACACCGGGCAATGGAGAGCGGATTCTAGCCATATCCATTGCCTTGAAAGAATCCGGAGCAAATATTGGCGTACTGCGCTATTCCGTCTCGGCAGAACCTTTGTACAGTGTGATTGTAAAAATTCTCATCAACGCTGCCTGGGTGGGACTGCTGGTCATTGCCTTCGGCTTCCTGCTGAGTGTCATTATCGCCAAACGAATTGTAGGTCCGATTCAGCAGTTGACCACTGTCGCCAAAGAAATGGCTACCGGCAACTTTGCCGTTAGAGCGACCAAGCAGCACGACGATGAAGTCGGCACCCTGGCCGTCACTCTCAATTACATGGCAGAGGAAATGGTTAAAAGCGAAAAAATCAAATACGACTTCATCTCCTCCGTCACGCATGAGCTGCGCACTCCTCTTACTTCCATTAAGGGCTGGGGGGAAACGCTGCTTGTGGGGGATTTATCGGAAACAGAAGAAACGCTGCAGGGGCTTGAGGTCATGACCGGTGAAACGGACCGCCTGATCGGACTTGTAGAGGACCTGCTGGATTTCTCCAAGTTTCAGGCTGGTGAGATGAAGCTTACGCTTACACCTTATGATCTGCGGGGGCTGCTGGAAGATTTGCTGCTGCAGTTCAGATACCGGGGGTCTACCAAACAGATCCGCCTGTATGCCGATATCCCGGATGAGCCGTTGCCTGTAGACGGGGATTTCAACCGCCTGAAGCAGGTTTTTGTCAATTTGCTGGACAACGCCTTCAAATTCACTCCGGCTCAAGGGGAGATCCGGCTCTCTGCCATAGCTAATGAAGCACATATTATCATTACCGTTGCGGATAACGGAGAAGGCATTGAAGAAGACGACCTGGAGAAGCTGGGGACCAAATTCTTCAAAGGAAAATCGCGCCAATCGGGAAGTGGGCTCGGCCTTGCGATCTGCAAAGAAATTATCGAACTGCACGGCGGGACGTTACGGATCGAGAGCGAGTTCACCAAAGGCACTTCCGTTATTGTAGAGCTGCCGCGTTACCGGATAGAGTAAGGTCTGGTGCGCGGACAGCTCTTTTCTTTACTTATGAACAAGCGACCGGTACATCAGAAACAGGAAATACGGTGCTCCGATCAGCATAATGATCAGTCCTGACGGAATTTCTGTCGGCGCGATGACCGTTCTCCCCACCGTATCAGCAACGACAAGCAGCAAGCCGCCAAGCAGTCCTGACAAAATAATGGAGCGTCTGGTGTGATGCCCGATCATCATCCGTACCGCGTGCGGCGCCATGAGTCCGAGAAAACCAATTGTTCCTACGCTTGCAACAGCTCCTGCAGCAAGTAAAACACCGATAATCATCGCCCACAGCCTCGTTCCGCGAACCGGCAGGCCAAAGCCTGTCGAACTTTCATCACCAAAGGCCAACAAATCAAATTTCCTGCCCAAATAGTACGCAATAGGAACAAGTACCAGCAAAAGTACAAACAGACTATAAAATTGCTGCCAGCTCCGGCCATACGTAGAACCGGTCAACCAGATAAAAGCCGCACTGTTCCACAGACTTGCTTTGACGATCATGGCTTGTATTCCTGCTGAGCCGATGGCAGAAACTGCGATTCCGAGCAGGATCAGAACAGAAGGATTCAAGGATTTGCGCCAAGCCAGCGTAAATACAAAGGCTGCTGCGATAACTCCACCCGCTATAGCAGCAACCGGTAGGGCCAATATGGAGAGCCCCGGCCACACCACCAGCACGGCCAGCGCACCAAAGCCTGCACCAGAGGTTACCCCAATAATAGAGGCATCCGCGAGCGGATTTCGCACAGCACTTTGAATTAAAACACCGCTGATGGCCAATGCTATACCGCCGCAAGCAGCCACGAGTGTACGGGGAAGCCGTAAATGGAGCAGGACGGAATACGCCTGATCTCCTCCGCCCACCAGACTTTCCAGCAAATCAGAGACCGGGATTCTGGTTCCCCCAAGGGACAGGCTCACAAGGATGGTCAGGATAAGCAGCGAGGCCATGAATATGGCAGTAGGTGCAAAACGCACACGCAGCGCTGCCCCTCCTATATTCATCGATGCCTGACCCGCGCCTGAACCGGATATATTTTTCATCTTGGTGAGTACAAGCCAAATGAGCCACGGCGCTCCAATAATCGCCATCACTGCACCGACAGGCATTTCCCCCAGATTGCTCCGCACCATACGGGCCAGAGTATCCGCTGTTGTAATAAGCAGGGCTCCCCAGAGTGCACTTGCGGGAATGAGCAGACGATGCTTGCGGATCCCGCTAAGCCGGACCAGATGGGGGGCGACCAGTCCGACGAAGCCAATGGGTCCAACCACACTGACCACAATCGCAGCCATAAGTACCGCTATGCCAAGGCCCGCCGCACGGATTAAGCCTACCCGCTGACCGAGTGAACGGGCGGTAGATTCATCCAGTTCAAGCGCATCGAACTGCCTTGCTGCAAGCACCGAAATGCCTAGAAGTATAATAACAAAAGGCCAGGCATACCGCACCCCGTCCCAGTCCAGCTGAATTAAAGAGCCTGAACCCCACAAAAATAGATTTTGTGTTTCTGTTTGGAAGAAAATATGAAGAGCCGATGTGAACGCTCCGAGCACCATAGAGACGATCATGCCTGACAAAGCCAATCGTACAGGTGTGGCCTTACGTCCTCCGCTAAGCACGTAGGCAGCGAGTGCCGCGAGCATTCCCCCCGCTGCCGCCAGCAATAAAGGAAATTGTTGCTGCATTGCCGGAAAAGCAACCATGCCCAGCACAACCATAAAGTAAGCCCCGGCATTGATCCCCAGTGTATCTGAGGAGGCGAGCGGGTTTTTCGTTATCGTCTGCAGCAAAGCGCCAGCCGCAGCAAGGGCGGCCCCGGCCAAAATACCAATTACAGTACGCGGCATCCGGATATCCCAGAGCAGATTATGCTCCATTACATCTTGGCGGTGCAGCAGGCCATCCCATACGGTAGCTGCCGGGATCTTGGCCTCCCCAAAGCAGAGGCTGAGCATAAATACAACGAAGAGGGCGGCAAAGCCGCCCCCAAATATTCCAATCAGCCGCCAGGTCATCCCGGTTGAGTTTCTTTTGCCCGTTGTGGTATTCATCAGATTGCTCATTTCGTCAATGTATTTACAACTTGATCCACAAGGACTTTCGAGGATACCGGACCACCGAAGACCCATGTGGTGCTATCTAATCCGTAGGTGCGTTTTTCTTTTACAAAATTGAGGCCTTTCCAGACTGAATTGTCCTTCAGCTCATTCGAGAAAATATCATCATCCTTCTGGACGATATAGAGCAGATTCGTATCCTGAACCGCCGGCAAAGCTTCAACTGTTGATGTGCTGAATCCGTAAGCCTCGAATTTTTCGGATTTCCAATCGTTCTTCAGGCCAATCCGGTCCAACGTTTGTACAGCAAGGGAGTTGTCTGTAAAAAGACGCATCGTCGCTGCATTCTGATAGCTGTAGGCCTGGGTCAGTACATAATTCAACCCTTCCTTGCCTGCTGCGGCCAGCTTGGTCTTTGCATCTGTATAATGTGCATCCAAATCTGCGAGCACCTTATCGCCTTCCGCTGTTTTGCCGAGAGCTGCTGCAATGTTTTTGAAGATATCCTCCATCTGCGTATATTGATCGCCTTTCCCTTCAGGCGGATACAGACCAAAAATCAGCGTCGGCGCAATCCCCTTCAATTGCTCATAGATGGCCTCGTGGCTATCGGTATTGGCAATAATCAAATCCGGCTTCAAGGCAGCAATCGTCTCCAGATTCGGTTCTCCGCGTGTGCCCACATCAGTTACACTCGCATCGAGTGGTGCTTCAGAAGTCACATACAGTTTATAGTTTTCGTTGTCCGCATTGCCCACCGGCTGTACACCGAGCGCAATCACATCTTCCGTGAATGTCCATTCCAGTACAACAACTTTTTGCGCAGGTTTGTCCAGAGTTACCTCACCTTTGGCATCCTTAACTACAATCGGTCCGGCTGCGGCTTCACTTGGCGCATGGGTAGCTCCAGCATTTGTAGCGGTTGCATTGGTTGCCGTTCCTCCATCAGTTGCTGACTTATTCGTGTTGTTAGATCCACAACCTGCTGCAACCAGTACCACAACTATAAGCATAACTAAGCTCAATAACCTTTTGTTCACTTTGTAAATCCCCCTGTATGTATAGTAATCAAAGCTGCATCCCTGATAATCGTTATCGTTGTAATGATAATGATTATCATTTTTAATTATACTAGTTATAATATATGGGATTACTTTGAAAGTCAAAGTTAAAATTTAATATACAAGGGGGAACAGCTTCACCTTCATTGTTTATCTCCAATTTATATTACTCCCGTTAGCAACTTGATTCCTTGCATGTTCAAACCATTTCCGTACATTACCCACTGTAATTCCATTTGTAATTTTTCCATTCAGAATAATGATCTGACCCTCAACGGCAATCATAGACATATTTGATTTCGTTGCTATTGTATATATATTCCCCTATATATAGCAGGCTCAAAAAGATATTGTAATTACTTAGCAAGAGGTATATTATCGACAAAAATGGATATTCTGCCCACCGTTCTTGACTTATCAAAAACACTTGGGAGGTTTTATCAATGAAACGCTCTTTATCGGATTGCAGAGCTTTAGTCACAGGAGCTTCTGGATTTGTAGGTGCCTGGCTAACTCAGCATCTCGTTGATCAAGGTGCTGAAGTAACCACTATCCTGAGCGAGTTCAACCCGCGAAACCAGTTTGCAAAACTGGGATTGGACAAGGAGATTCGTTGCTATTACGGTTCTATTACCGATTACAATTTGATCGAACGTGCAATTACAGACGGAAAAATAAACACTGTCTTTCACCTCGCTGCCGTTTCCCTTCAAGATTTAGCCTACCAGATCCCCTGGCAAACTTTTGAAACCAATGTAAAGGGTACCTATAATCTACTAGAGGTTTGCCGTGTTCACCAATGCCAGATTTCGAAAATAATAGTCGCTTCCAGTGACAAGGTATACGGTGACAGTCCCATTCTCCCCTATGATGAAAATTTGCCTATCCAAGGCAGAAATCCCTACGATGTATCTAAGTCTTGTTCCGATCTTATTGCTCAAAGTTATAGACATAGCTTTAATTTGCCTATAGCAATAGGCCGTTTCGGCAATATTTATGGAGGCGGTGACTTGAATTATCGTCGGTTAATTCCCGGCACCGTACAACGGCTATATGCAAAACTACCCCCAGTTATTAGAATCCCTTCAAACGGAATATACATGAGAGATTTCTTGTATATTCAAGACTTGATTGCCGCTTATATGGCTATGTACGATTATGTTGATAAAGAAGGAGAAGGTGACGTTTTTAATTTTGGAACAGGTACGTTGTGGGACATTAAAAAAGTTATTGAAATCATTCAGCGTGCCACGAATCTTGAACATATCGAACCGCTGTATGAACATCAAATAAACAGTGAAATCCTGCACCAGCACCTCTCACCGGAAAAAGCAAAATCTATACTCAATTGGTCTGCAGAAACTTCTTTGGAGGAAGGAATCAGAAAAACGGTGGAGTGGTATTACGATCATTGGAATTCCGATCCCAAAAATGCTGTGTTGGGAGTGGTTTAACCCATAAATAGAACTGTTGTAATCTCAGGCCTGGGTTGTCTGTATTTAGCGACCCCATAGAGGTCCACCAGTTCCTTCTCGCTAGATAAAGAATTGTCCTGAGTTTACATTCAATATATCTCATTCCGGGCAATGGTTTGTATTGATTTGGAGCAGGGAGCAGTTCACATTGGGGATTTTTTCATACAACAGAATATCTTGATCTGCTATCCAGACAAGTATAAACTACTGGCCGGAGTATTATCCACATCGGTCTCAAGCTGTATACGGGGAGTAATGATTCGGGAAAAGATTGAGAAATCCCTGCATGGGTTAACCTCAGAGGATTAAAAAGACTGGATAAATGCTTGGGAAAAGACCCGTGCATTATCCAGTCTTTGGAGTTTAGTGGACAGTTATTTTTATTCAGGGACAGTTATTGGGGGAATGACGGGAATTATTTATTGATTATAAACCCGCTGCCGCATCCCCTCAAACAGCAGGATCGTCGCGGCCATCGCCGCATTCAGCGATTCGGCACGGCCGGCCATCGGGATGATGATGCTTTTGTCAACAAGGGCGGCCGTCTGTGGCGAGATGCCCTGGCCTTCACTGCCGATCAGCAGCCACTGACTGCCGTGAAAATCATGGGTGTAGCAGGAGTCCGTTCCCGTCAGTGAAGTGCTGACCAGCAGTGCACCGCGTTCCCGGGCCTGCGGCAGAATGACGATCAGTTCCCCCTCCACAACCGGGAGATGGAACATCGAGCCCATCGTGGAGCGGATGGTCTTCGAATTGTAGAGATCGGCGCAGCCTTTGCCGAGGATCACGCCGTCCGCACCTGCGGCATCGGCACTGCGGATGATCGTCCCTACGTTGCCAGGGTCCTGAACGCCATCAAGCACCATAACCCAGCTGTCCGGCTTCGCGAGGATGGCTTCCAGGCCCTGTTGCTCCTTGCGCACAATGGCAAATACCGGCTGCGGTGTCCCGGTGCTGCTGCACTTGGCGATAACCGCCGCTGATACACCGATGACCTCCATACCCTGCACCGATTGGAGCAGAGACTTTAGCTCAGCAGGCATGCCTTTATCCAGGTCAAAGGCCAGGCACTCCACCTCGGCTTCAGCAAGCAACGCCTCCTGTACCAGATGGATTCCTTCCACAATATATTTGCCGGTTTTGTCACGGTGCTTCTTCTCCTGAAGACTGGCCCATTCCTTCACCCGCGTATTTTGGGGAGACATAATTTCCATAGGGTCCTACCTTTCTGTTCCGTGCTTCGCCTATTGATAGGCTATTTCCAGCTTCGTCAGATTGTCCTTCCGGCCAACAATGACAAGTACGTCACCTTCGACCAGGCGGTCTTCCGCTCTGGGGGAAATGTTCATTTCCTCACCCCGGCGGATAGCCATAACATTGCAGCCGTATTTGGCGCGGATGTTCAGCTCCTGAAGGTTTTTGCCCAGCATCGGTCCGGACACCTTCATATCGAGGATACTGTAATCCGGTGACAGCTCGATATAGTCAAGGATATTGGGCGAAGCCAGGTGATGTGCCACCCGCATGCCCATATCCCGTTCGGGATAAATCACTTTGTCTGCGCCAATCTTGCTTAGTACCTTGCCGTGCAGCTCGCTTTTGGCCTTGACCAGGATGGCCGGAACGCCAAGGTCCTTCAGAATCAGCGTCGTCAGAATGCTGGCCTGAATATCTTCACCAATTGCCACCACCACCACATCAAAGTTGCGGATGCCCAGCGCACGCAGCGCCTCTTCATCTGTGGAATCAGCGGATACGGCATGGGTTACAATGCTTGAGATTTCTTGCGTGCGCTGCTCGTCAGCATCGATCGCCAACACATCGAATCCCATGCCGCTGAGCGCTTTGGCGACACTTGAACCGAAACGCCCCATACCGATTACGGCATATTGTTTTTTTGCAGCCATTTCTGTACCTCCCGTAGCAATTTGCATCTCACACAGTATAGCATAAGGAGCCCCAAACTTGAATTTCCAGCGCACTTTCAGGGCACCTTATAACGAGGCAAACATTAGTTGAACTTTGGAATAACCCAAAATATCTAAGGAGGCTCTATTCATGCCGGTTACCATTGATTTGCGCCAGGCGATTATCCATAAAGTGCACGGTCAGTCCGAAGCCGACCTGCGGCAGATGATCGAAGGCTCCGTGGACGGGCCCGAAACGGCGCTGCCTGGATTAGGTGCTGTATTCGAAATGATGTGGAAGGATCTGGACCACGCCAAGCAGGATGCACTGGTCTCGATGCTGCACAACCATTTGGAGAAGATCACTCCAGGTTCTATCACCTCCGGGCAGTGACGCTAGTTCCAGCACAAAAACCTCCGCGTTCCACAGTGCAGCTGCGCATGTGGAGGCGGAGGTTTTTTTGACAGAGAGTATTTCTCTGGTGCTAAGACCCGTTACACCGATCGATCACTCAAGGAGCGGTCTCCAGGAACTTTGCAGTCGGATTCTTTTCCATGGCCGTACGCATCGCGTATTCGTTCTCGAAGAGCACAACATAGTTGCCTTTCTTGTCCGTGACCAGCGTGGAGTTGATGCGGAACTTGCTTGCGTCCGGCTTGTTCTCGTCCACAATCCAGCGTGCGAACTGATAGCTCATCCGCTGCAGCTGAACATCTACGCCATACTCGCCTTTCATGCGGTATTCGAACACCTCGAATTGCAGCTGTCCAACGACACCCAGCAGAATATCATCGAAGTTGACCGTGCGGAACACCTGAATCATGCCCTCCTCGGTCAGCTGGTCAATCCCCTTCTGGAACTGCTTTGATTTGAGGGCGTTTTTGATACTTACCTTGGAGAAAATCTCCGGCGAGAACGTCGGCAGCTCGTCGAATTCGATATCTCCGGCCTGGCTTAACGTATCTCCAATGCGGAAAATGCCCGGATCGAACAGCCCGATAATATCCCCCGGAAAAGCTTCCTCAACGATATCACGGTCCTGAGCCAGGAATTGCTGCGGCTGGGACAGCTTAATGTCCTTGCCCGCACGAACATGCTTCACACTCATACCGCGCTCGAACTTGCCGGACACGATCCGCAGGAAGGCGATCCGGTCACGATGGGCCGGGTTCATGTTCGCCTGGATTTTGAAAACATAGCCGGTGAATTTCTCGTTCGTCGGCTCTATGGAACCGACAGTACTGCGGCGCGGCTCCGGCTTCGGTGCCAGCTCCAGGAAGTTGTCCAGGAAGGTCTGCACGCCGAAATTATTAATTGCACTGCCGAAGAATACCGGTGTCAGCTCACCGCGCAGTACTTTTTCATAGTCAAAAGCATCCCCTGCCACGTCAAGCAGCTCCAGATCCTGACACAGCTGGTCATGCAGGTAATCTCCGGCCATCTCGCGGATGATCGGGTCACGGTAGCTTTCCACCTTTTGCACATTGATCACAGAGTGATCGTCGCCCTGGAACAGCTCCACCTGGTTCTTCATCCGGTCATATACGCCGCAGAGCTCGCGCCCTCCGCCGATCGGCCAGTTCATCGGTACAGAGCGGATGCCCAGCACATTCTCCAGCTCTTCCATCAGCTCGAACGGACTTTGACCTTCACGGTCCAGTTTGTTAATGAACGTAAAAATCGGAATGCCCCGTTTGGCGCAGACCTGGAACAGTTTGATCGTCTGTGCTTCCACACCCTTGGCTACGTCAATCAACATGACTGCACTGTCCGCAGCCGTTAAGGTACGATAGGTGTCCTCACTGAAATCCTGGTGACCCGGGGTATCCAAAATATTCACCCGGTGATCCAGATAGTCAAATTGCATTACGGAGGAAGTAACAGAGATTCCGCGCTGCTTCTCAATTTCCATCCAGTCACTTGTCGCATGCTTACTCGCTTTACGGGCCTTAACCGAACCCGCCAATCGGATCGCGCCGCCGAACAGCAGCAGCTTCTCCGTTAATGTTGTTTTCCCCGCATCCGGGTGGGAAATGATCGCAAACGTTCTGCGTTTGTCCACTTCCTTTTGCAGCTTCTGATCCGGTGCCATATGGTTTGCACGTATCCCTTCATATATAAATTCATGCTTCTGCTTCAATTACCGGGTGCCCATCAAATCGGTGCTCTGCTCATTGGTACAAACCCCTTTACGGTGATTTTGCCGTTGTCACATACCGTTATTGTTACATTTCCGCTTCTGGTGAAAGCATCCTTCTCAGTATAACAAAATCCGGTGGAGATTATCTACATAATAAGCGGCAGAAGGTAAAGTTGTTGGTAAATTATCGGGGGAATGATTATCTGTGCAAATCGGTAACTATGCAAAAATCCCCCTGCAGCCATCAAAGGCAACTGCAGGGGGAATCGCTTCATACCATAAATCATTTACGCGATGAATTAGCTGTTAGTCTGCCACACCACGTTGTCTTCATCCTGTCCGTTGACCGGCCACCAGTGGAAGCCTTCACGGGCCAGCAGCTGATCGGCTTCGACCGGACCCCAGGAACCTGCCGGATAGGATGCCAGATCACCAGTGCCTTCCTTCCAGGCCTTTGCAATGCGGTCTACGAAGGACCAAGCTGATGACACTTCATCCCAGCGGGTGAAGTAGGTTGAATCGCCGCGCGCGGCATCATGCAGCAGACGCTCGTACGCCTCAGGCGAGTTGATGCCGACCATGCAGCTCTGGCAGAAATCCATAGCGAGCGGCTGGATTTCCGATTCCGAGCCCGGCTTCTTGGCATTAATCTTCACATAAATGCCTTCCATCGGATTGACGCGGATGACGAGGAGGTTCGGCTCCAGTTTATGCTTTTGACCCAAATAGACGTTGGTGGGCATGCCCTTGAACTCCACAACCACTTCCGTTGTCTTCACAGGGAGGCGTTTACCAGTACGGATATAGAACGGTACACCCGCCCAGCGGAAATTATCGACAAATACACGGGCCGCAAAATACGTCTCAGTATTCGACTCCGGATCTACCTTGTCCTCCTGGCGGTAAGCCGGAAGGGTTTTGCCTTTGTAGAGTCCTTGCGTATACTGTCCGCGCACCACATTCTCATGTACTTCCTCTGAGGAAGCGTAAGGCCGCAGCGAGCGCAGCACCTTAACCTTCTCATCACGGATATCTTCAGCCAGGAGACGGCTTGGCGGTTCCATTGCAATCATCGTCAGCAGCTGCAGAATATGATTCTGGCCCATATCACGCAGCGCACCGGCATGGTCATAGTATCCGCCGCGTTCCTCTACCCCAACGGTTTCACCGAGCGTAATCTGGATGTTGGCAATATGCTTGTTGTTCCAGAGCGGCTCGAAGAAGGCATTGGCAAAACGGATCACTTCAATGTTCTGCACCATTTCCTTACCGAGGTAATGGTCGATCCGGTAGATCTCTTCTTCCTTGAACACCTGGCGGATCTGCTCGTTCAGCTGTTCAGCAGATTCCAGATTGTAGCCAAATGGCTTCTCGATCACAAGACGGTTCCAGCCTCGGGTCTGCAGCATGCCGCCAGCCTTGAGGTTGAACGAGACACTGCCGAACAGCTCGGGTGCGAGGGCGAGATAGAACATCCGGTTACCCGGAATATGGAACTTCTCTTCCAGCACTTCGGTCTGTGCGTTCAGTTCACGGAAGCCGTCAATATTGTTGATGTCCAGAGACTTGTATTCAAAATGCTGTACGAACTCATTCCATTCGGCTGCATCTTCCGCCTGGTAGCGGCAAAATTCATAAATGGATTCCTTCACATCTTCACGGAATTCCTCTTGGGTACGGGGACGCCGAGCCACGCCAATGACCGCGAAATCATGGGTCAGCTTGCCTTCACGGTACAAACTGTAAATCGCCGGGAAAAGCTTGCGGCGGGCTAGATCTCCGGTTGCCCCAAAGATAAAGAATACAGCACCGGGTGTATGCAGTGCATCAAGGGTTTGATTTTCAGCCATGGCTCCTCATCTCTCTGTATGTAATATAGTTGACAATCATTCTCAGCGCCAGATAGTTCATAAAATACATCTACGGCGTGATGTCATTTTATCATATCCGCGGAAAGGATGCTATCACATTCCTGACAGTTTTTCTCGGGATTTCGCAAATTTCCATTACTCTTTCTTATCCGATTATGCGCTCCCGCTTATAGGACAGTACAGTCCAGCATTCACATACATATTATACCCTCATGCCAAAAGCTCCGCAAACGCAGACCTGTTTGCGGAGTTTGTGGACGCGAGCCTTCAAGCATCACAAAAAGCCGGCTTCAGGATATAATATCCGTGTAACGGCTTTTCTGGAAAATATAGTTTAGCAAGGAGTTCGTATAGAAATCACCTGCTCAGTATTCAATAGTAATTAAAGGCAATCCGAGCGTCACCCGGTTGGTGTTGTTGTTGCCGTTCTTATGAACCGCCAGCTGTAGCGCAATGGAATGGCTGCCGCTGCTGACCGCGCGCTCAAGGCCCGGCACACTGTAGGAGCGGCTGTATGTAGTGTCGTCTTCGTAGCTCTCTTCCGGGTTCATTCCCGGGAGTTGTTCTTGGAGCGATTGTTCTATTGAAAATAGTGCGGCTTCCGGCCCGCTCTGAGCCTTAGCGGTTCCTTGCAGCGAAGCATTCCATTCAGCAGCAATGCCCGCCTGAAGCATCTGCTGTCCGGCTGAGTCCGCAGCAGCCGGAAGCTCCGGCGCCTTCCGCAGATCCGCTGTCTCAAAGGTCACGATGACATAGCTGCGTGCGCCTCCCAGCTCGCTCCAGAACAGCGTGACCTGCGCACCGTCCAGAGCGGCACCCGCACGGGAGGTCATATGCCCGTCTTCGTCAGACCGGCTGACAGCTCCAAGCCCAAGCTTCGCAGCTAGGCTCTGTGCAGCCTCAGCGGCAGATACGCCGGATGTACCGGTACTGTAATCACCTTGCCACTTCAGGACAAGCCGGAGCGGTGAGTCCGGCAGAGTGGCTATACCGCCAAGGCTGGTTATACGTTCGAGGGAATCCGCAAGACTGCCAGTACCCTTGTCGGCCCTGGCCTGAGATGTTGTCTGGACCGGGGTGATGGAATAGGCAGTTTGTGAGGGCGTATGCACAGCTGCCGCAGGAGCAAATCGATGGGATGACACGGTGCCTTCAGCCGATGTCGTCACCCCGGCTGAGCCCGCATCTCCGGCAACTCCTGCACTGCGGAATCCGGCCAGCAGTACAGCCGCCAAGCATAATCCGGTCAGCAGCAGTGTCCCTTTGCCAGCACCTCTTCTTATCCCTTTGTTCCCCATTGTCAATCTCCCTCTCTATCCGGTCTAGTAATCTACTAAACAGGATATCCAGGAAGAGAGATTATATACCTACGGTTATTCCGCAAGTCCGTTCTTATAAGCATAAATGGCCGCCTGGGTACGGTCCTCTACACCCAGCTTGGCCAGTATATTCGTCACGTGGAATTTCACGGTCTTAATCCCGATAATGAGCTGGTCCGCGATATCCTGGTTGGATTTGCCCTGAGCCAGCAGCTTCAGTACTTCCATCTCGCGTTCGGTAAGCTCCTTATAGGCCGGCGCTTCTCCGCCTTTGGCATTGGAGCGGAACCGGTTCATCATCTTGGAGGCAACCTGCGACTCCAGCACCGATTGGCCTCTTGCAGCAGCCCGGATGGCATCCGCCACTTCGCTGGCCCGCGAGGTTTTTAGCAAATAGCTGAACGCGCCCGCTTCAATCACCGGATACATCTTTTCATCATCCAGATAGCTGGTGAGCACAATCACTTTGCAATCGGGGTACAGCTTCAGAAGCTGTCTCGTCGTTTCAATCCCATCCATGCCATCCATAACCAGGTCCATCAGGACCACCTCAGGATTGTATTCTTGGGCTAGCCGTATGCCTTCTTCTCCACTTCCTGCCTCACCCACCACTTCGATCCCATCCTCGGTGCCGAGCACCGCAGCAAGTCCAATCCGGACCATTTCGTGATCGTCTACAAGCAGTACTTTAATCGCCTGCGCTTCTTCCATCTCCATGGTACCCTTGCCTCCTATTCATTGACTAATGGTACGGTAATCTCAATCCGCATACCTTTGCCCGGAGCGGTAATGAACTGGATCGAGCCTCCGGTCTCAATAATCCGCTCCTGCATGTTCGACAAGCCGTAGGATGTCTGCTTACTCTCATCCATCTCGAACCCGATTCCGTCGTCGCGCAGCGTCAGGCGGACCGTGTCGCCCCGGCGGTGCAGACGGATCTCCATCTTCTCCGCCTTGGCGTGCCGCAGGGTGTTGGAAATGGCTTCCTGTACGATCCGGAACAAGTGATTCTCAATGCCCTTCATCAGTTGAACATCCGGGTCCATCTCGAACACAATGTCGATAGGGACCTTGATCTCCAGCTCCTTAATCAGCTCCTGCAGCCCCTGCCGCAGCCCTTTGCCTTCCAGGTAGACCGGACGCAAATGCAGCAGCAGTGCCCTCATCTCGGACTGGGCGACGGCAGACATTTCCTCAATCAGCGCAATTTGCCGCTGCGCCTTGTCAAAGTCTTTTTCCAGCGTCCGCCCTACTGCCGTAGCCGTCATGGAGATCGCGAACAGCTGCTGTGACACGGCGTCGTGCAATTCCCGGGCGAGCCGCTGCCGTTCTTCCATAATCGCTGTGACGCGGGCCTGCTCGGCCAGCTTGGCGTTGTTCGTCGAGAGCCGCTGCAGCGTATTCACCTGGTTCTCCCATTTGCCGCTGATCCGGCTAAGCTGCTCACTGAGCCTGCCCAGCTCATCATTGCCCAGCTCTGGCATGGCCGGAGTCAGATTTCCTTTCTCCCAAGCTACCAGTGTCGCCCGCAGGAGCTCTAACTTCCGCTTGGTCCGGAATCCCTGGTAAAAGCCGAAAACGATACCAAACACCACCGGCAGCAATATTAGTGATACCGCTGTCCGGACACCGATTTCCCAATTCTCAAACGGCTGCAGATATCCATATGTATACATGATGTACAGGAAAACGAGCAGCATGACCAAAGAGAAAAGAGCTCCCTCCCCCATGCTGCGCGTAACCATATTACTGCTTTTTTTGCCCATGCCGGGAAGCCCTCCTCCATGGTTCCGTGTCAGACCACTCAATCTGCCCGCACATCCAGATCACCCATAATATAAGAAATATTAAACTTCACTTTCTGCTCACAGCTATCGTAGTTAGCTGACTTCCAGTTCAGCCGGTTTAGCATGCCCGCGTCCCGGTGGCTGCCGAATTCAATGGAGCCGAACAGCACAAATGCCTCGATCTCCACGCCATAATCCTCGGACAGATGTATGTCCGTATCACCAAAGATCCCCTGGAACAGCATCACGGTCTCCCGGTCTTCTGCCATCGCCAGCGACAGGTCAATATCCGCCTCACCCAGCACATGCCAGGCGCTCAGGCTGCGCATCACCCAAGGTGACAGATCCCAGTCAAATCTGGAGGAGAAGCTTTGCTTCTGCATAAACCCGCCCCTGCGCTGTATCCGTCTGGATTTGACAAAAAACATCCCCAGAGAGATCAGGCAAATCCCGAGCACCAGCAGCAGGTGATCCAGCAGCAGCAGTACTGCGCCAACCCCCAATAGCTTATAGCCTTGCTTGACTTTGCCCGACGTTGTCCGGTAAATCCCGAGCAGCAGGAACAGAAGCGCGACAATGGAAAAAAAGCCGAGCCATCTGCCAAATATCATCAAGCAGCCGACGCCGATCAGTCCTATGGCAATCATACGGTTCCGTTTATCCATTTCGCACCTCCTATAAGTTTTGCGGAGCAAAACTCTCTTCGTAAGCATATGCCTTAAGTTTTGCGGAGCAACTCTATTGTAAGCAGTATCCTTAAGTTTCCCGCATCCCGCTACAAAAGCCATACCGGTATGGAAGATCCATACCGTATGGCTTTACCTTGATCAGCATATCATATCCGCCTATGATTTAGGAACAGGCTTTATTCTTCTTTTTTATCCAAAGAAGGGGATGATGGTGAGGTGTTCAGCTTGCTCTTCAATGCAGCGAGCTGTTCTTCCACTTTCAGCTGTTTTTCGGCATCAACCGGTTTGCTGTATGCTGTTGCCGAAGGGCTGTAAGGGGCACGCATGACATCAGCTTCTGCTTCAAGCTGCATGATTTTTTCTTCCATCCGGTGGAAGCCCAGGGATGCGCTGCCGCTCTCGATGGCATGAACGCTGCTGATTTGCGACATTTGCTTCTTGGCCTTGGCCATTTGTGCACGGGATACCAGCTCATTGCGTTTGTTGCGCAGCTTGTAGAATTCGTCCTTCATATCATGGAGCTGCTGTACCAATTCCTTGGCCTGCACTTCTGCCTGAGCGTGAAGCTCGCTGTATTCGGCTTGCTTCTGGTCGAAGTAGATTTTTTCTTCCAGCAGCTTGCGGGTAACTTCCTCCTGGCCATTCTTCAGTGCCAGTTCAGCCTGGGCTGCACGTTGTCCGGATACCTTGGCGGCTTCCTCAACACGCTGCTTCATGCGGCGCTCATTGGCCATCTGCTTCGCTACAGTTACCTCAGCTTCGTGAATTTCAGCCTCCATATCGCGCAGATATTGATTCAGCATTACGATTGGGTCCTCTACCTTATCCAGCAAGTCATTTACCGACGCCTTTGTCATATCCTTAATCCGTTGAAATACTCCCATAATTTACACTTCTCCCTTCTCGTATTTGGCAAGTTTTTGTTTGAGTTCTTCGACTTCTTTTTGCAGGGCTTTCTTCTCAATATCCTTCATCATGGCATCAATACCAGAGTCTTGTGCCGAGTAGGCACCCGCTTTATCATAACCGGGGTTGTAGCCCGGCCGGCTGCCGTAAGGGCCGTATCCGCCCTGTCCGTGAGGACCCTGGGGTCCTTGCGGTCCGCGTCCATGCTCAGGTCTTCCTGAGTAAGGGCCTCCATAAGGGCCACCCGGCGCGCCGGGTCCAGGTCCGAAAGGATTATACTGGGTCGGCTCTTTGGGTATAATAAGCGCTGCGACAAAATAAGCAAGAATGGTAGCTCCGCCGGTAAAAGGAATACTAACCACCAGCAGAATCCGGAACAGGGTGGAGTCGATGCCGAGCGTTTCGGACAATCCACCTGCCAGCCCTGTCATCACCTTGTCACGGGTTGAACGATACAATCGCGTCATAGAACTACTCCTTTCCATCATTGTTCAGTTTCTCCTTCAGGCGGGCCATCTCTCTTTCGAGTACAGTCGCCACGGTTTCTCCTGCCTGAATGGCGTATTCCTGGCCCATGCGGCGCAGATCGCGCAGACTCTTCGCTTCCAGCTCCCAATCGCTCATCCGGTCTTCCAGCCGACCGAACATTTTGGGAACATCGCTGCCATTGCCATAGGCCGTGGCTCTTTGGTTCATACGCTGCTGCAAACGCAGCGACTCCATCCGTGCTGCATAATACTGGCGTTTGCTGTATACCGTCTGATACTCCATTTTCAGCTCGTTCAGCTGGCCTTCAAGCTCAAAAAGTGATTGCTGGCTCTGCTCCAGCAGACCGCTGTACTGCTCCAGCTTTTCCTCGTGGATAATCTTTTCCTGAAGCGCCAGCTTAGCCAGGTTATCCTCGCCAGCCTTGAGCGCCAGCAGCGCCTGCTCTTCACGTTTGTTCCTCATGGCCGTCGCCTGGTTTACCTGCTGCTGCAGCTGCTTCGTATGGGCTGCATATTGCTGGTACAGCCTCTCGGCTTCGGCGATTTCCTCACGGGTTGAATGTAGAAATTGATCGATCAGCTTCACCGGATCCTGACTCTGTTCCAGTCGTTCATTCAAGTTAGCTACGGTAATGTCCCTCATGCGGCGAAAAACACTCATGATTCTCGGCTCCCTCCCTGCTTCTTATTAAGTAACCTCGGAAAGCTTAGTATGTTCCGTTTCTTCTACCCTTCAGCACTGATATGCCCCAAACCACCAGCGCGATACCGAGCAGCGGTCCGATGATCCAGGAAAGCTTCGCGATCAGGGACATGACACCGATGAACAGCACCACCCAGCCGATAACTTTGCGTCCGCTTTTAATTCCGTAGTACCCGAGAACAACCAGCAATACCGGGAACAGAAGTCTGAACATTCCATGGATCAGCGGAAGGGCAATCCCCATCAGCATAATCGCTCCAAGTACGATCAGGACAATCGCAAGTCCGTTACCTTGTCTTCTTTGCATTTTTTCTCACCGCCTTTCGTTAACCTTGAACCTTATAGCCTTATTCTAGGGCAAACCGCAGACTTTCAAAACAGACCGTGGACGGTTTTGTGTACTGGACCTTAGTCGGGGAGGCTATGCGACTGCAGGATGCCTGGTTGGTGACAGCGTACTCTCCGGCACAGTCAACTTCGGTTTGCGTAATCCTGCAGCGTTGTACATAATATGGAAGTAAACAGCCTGGAGCTTGAAATTATCCTTATCTGGCTACTGTTTGCAAGCGGCACAGCAAAGGAGCATAACCCATGAAGACACTACTCATCGTTGAAGATGACCGAAGCCTGAACAAAGGGATCGCCTTAACCCTTGCCCAGAATGATTTCGCGATACAGCAAGCCTACGATATTGCCTCAGCGGAGCAAATCGTTTCTTCTATTAAGATAGATCTGATCATTCTGGACATCAACCTCCCTGACGGATGCGGATTAGACTACTGTGAGAAAATCCGTAGAACCTCTCAGGTGCCGATTATCTTTTTGACCGCAAATGACCTGGAGCCGGATATCGTTACTGGATTTGAGCTTGGAGGCGATGACTATATTACCAAGCCTTTCAGCCTGATGATCCTGCGGGCCAGGGTCATGGCCGTTCTCAAACGGGCTTCCTCCCGCGGCGGGGATACATTCATACTCGGCCCCTTGAGCTTTGATTTTGGACGGCTGGAATTCTATAAGAATTCTGAACCCTTAATCCTTAGCAAAACCGAACTGAAGCTGCTGAAAATACTGGTCGCGAACCCCGGCATGATTCTGGGCAGAGAGCAGTTAATCGACAAGATCTGGTCGCAGGAGGCCGAGTTTGTGGATGAGAACGCACTGACGGTAGCTGTCAAAAGGCTGCGCGCCAAGATCGAGGACGAGCCTTCGGCTCCGAAATACATCAAAACCGTCTATGGCCTGGGGTATATGTGGGCGGAAAGACCGAATCTATGACCAGCCGCAATGATGTACGGAGCTCCAAACGGGGGAACCTCATTTTTTCGGCAATCTTAGTGCTTCTGGTATTGGGTTACGCCGGAAGGGTCATGTTTCTGGAAGGGGAGCAGCCGGCACTCACGGAACTGACGGTCCTCTTCGTGTCCTGTATGCTGATCCTGGGAGCCTTATGGAACTGGATGCTGCGGCGGCAGGTTACAGCCTTTATGAATTCAGTAGATAAAATGGTGGACCGGGCGATTCATGGACGGGAAAAGCTAACCCATTTTGACGAGACCAGCCTCTCTTCCCTGGAGCATAAATTGTTGCGCTACATTGAGATTAACCAAGCGAATGAACAGAATCTGGAAACTGAAAAAAACACCATTAAGGAGCTCATCTCGGATATCTCCCATCAGACCAAGACCCCTCTCTCCAATATCCTGCTCTACAGCCAGCTGCTTGCGGAAACGCCTGAACTTGGGGATGATACACGGCTTCTGCTGAACCAGATCGAGTCGCAATCGGAAAAGCTCGAATGGCTGATCACCTCACTGGTCAAATTATCCAGACTGGAAACGGGTATGATAACCCTGCACAGCGAGGTCACCCCTGTTATTGCGACGATTACCAGCGCTGTATCCCACATCTATACCCGTGCGGAAAATAAGGAGATCCGTATCCAGATTGCATGTGATCCGCTGACAACAGCACGCCACGATCATAATTGGACCAGCGAAGCACTGTTCAACCTGCTGGAGAATGCGGTGAAGTACTCTGAAGCAGGCGGCAGTATCCGGATTGCGGCCGAAGGCAATGAAATGTTCACTCGTATTGATATCTCTGATACAGGCATGGGGATTCCGGGGAATGAGCTTGAGCATATCTTCAAACGGTTCTACCGGGGACACAGCGCCAGGGAATACGAAGGCATCGGAATCGGGCTCTATTTAACGCAGAAAATTATAAGCCTCCAGGGAGGTTTTATTACAGCGGCATCCGGGGTCGGCACAGGTACGAAGCTCTCGATCTTCCTCCCCCAGGTCTAATGGTGTCAATCCTGACAGATTTCAGACACTGCCCGGTTAGATTGGTCTGATATCTTAAGGAATAACCTAAGATGATGGAGGAATGACCTACTCATGCCTATTTTGAGAATCGAACATCTGAAGAAATATTATGGAAAAGATCCGCAGACCACTGTAAAAGCGCTGGATGATGTGTCATTGTCCGTGGAGAAAGGTGAGTTTCTGGCGATTGTCGGCACCAGCGGGAGCGGGAAAAGCACGCTGCTGCATATGCTGGGCGGCCTCGACCGGGCTACGGCAGGCAAGGTTTTTGTGGACGGGAACGATATTTTTGCGATGAGCGACGAGAAATTGACGATTTTTAGACGCCGGTCGGTCGGATTCGTCTTTCAGAGCTACAACCTGGTACCGATCCTGAATGTACTCGAAAATATTTTACTTCCTATAGAACTCGACGGCGGCAGCATCGATCAGACCTATCTGGACGAAGTGATCCGGGCTTTGGGCCTGCAGGAGAAAATCCACAATCTGCCCTCCAATCTTTCCGGCGGCCAGCAGCAGCGGGTGGCTATTGCCAGAGCTCTGGCTACCAAGCCTTCGATCATACTGGCGGACGAGCCTACAGGCAATCTCGACAGCAAAACCAGCCAGGAGGTGCTGATTCTGCTGAAGCAGATGAGTGAAAAATTCAATCAGACCATTGTCATGATTACCCATAACGAATCTATCGCCCAGACCGCAGACCGCATTATCCGCATTGAAGACGGACGTATCGTTTCAGGCCATACTGCCTCCAGCGGAGCAGGTTTGCTATGATCAGCACAAACAACCGTAAAATTGTAACCCGCCTCTCCCTGAAGAGCCTTAAAGCCAGTCCGATGCGCAATCTGGCTGTGATCCTCGCTGTCCTCCTGACGACATTGCTTATCACCTCCATTTTCACCATGGTCCTGAGCATTAACAAATCCATGGAATTGACCCAGATGAAGACCGTTGGCTCTGATTTTCACGGTGGCTTCAAATATCTTACCCCGGCCCAGGTGGAGATCCTGAAGAAGCATCCCTCTATACGGGAATACGGTGTTTCCCTGAATGCAGGGGATCTGGAGGATGGGGTTTTCAAGGATAGCCCGGTTGAGGTTAAGCGGATCGACGAGGCTTACGCCAGGCACGGATTTATTAACTTTATCGAAGGCGGCCTGCCTGCCGCTGAGAATGAAGTTGTACTGAATACCTGGGTGATGGATAAGCTCGGCATCAAGCATGCGCTGGGCCAGCAGGTGACTCTGGATATTAATATCGGGGAGCGCGTGATTCATCAGGATTTTATCGTATCGGGATATTACGGGGCGGACAAAAATTTGTCGATCGCAGGACTGGCATTCGTCTCTGATGCTTGGGTCCAGAAGAATCTGGCCTTTATTGATCCAGTAAAATCAAAGGCAAGCGGTTCCTATGTGAACACCGAAGAGCTGAGCGTTATGTTCAGCAATGCCGTAGATATCGAAAAAAACCTGAACAAAGTGCTCGCGGATACCGGTCTGGATGTGCCGATCGGGATCAATTGGGCTTACACTGCTTCATCACTCTCGGAAAATATCATCAATCTGGTCCCTTATCTGGCGGTCATCCTGATCATCATGCTGAGCGGATATTTGCTGATTTATAATATCTTTTACATATCGGTTGTACGGGATGTCAAGTTTTACGGCCTGCTGAAGGCGATCGGAACTACGCCGCGACAGCTCAAGAGAATCATTACGATCCAGTCCCAAGTGCTGTATCTGATCGGCCTGCCCTTCGGGCTCGCTTCTGGATACGGGATTGGCCGGTTGTTGTCTCCGCTGCTGGGCACCTTTTCAGACGAACCCACCGAAACGGCTTATTCGTCCAGTCCGTGGATCTTTGTCGGGGCTGCCGTATTCGCCTACCTGACGGTATGGATCGCGGCAAGCAAGCCTGGCCGGATGGCCGCGCGGATTGCCCCTGTAGAAGCTGTACGGTTCGCTGGCGTAAACGCCAAGCGCAAGATGCATAAACGTTCGAAACGCGGGGCACAGCTGTACGCCATGGCTTTCGCCAACCTGTTCCGCAACAAAAAGAAGCTGTTCCTCATGCTGACCTCGCTCTCCTTAAGCATGATCTTGTTCAGCATTATTTTTACCGTCATCTCATCGCTGGATGTCAATAAGTACCTCAGCACATTTATTAACGGGGACGCCGTTATCCGCAACAGAGCTATCGTGCAGAGCGCGGGCGAGCGGCCCGGTGATCCCTATAAGCTTTCGGAGCCGTTCATTGACGCATTAGGGAAAATTGACGGAGTTGAACATGTGGACAGTGTCTATTTCAAAGTTGAGAACTATACTATGGATGACACTATACTTAGAGCGCTGAAGCCTTTGGCAGAGACTGCTCCATCAGACCCAGCTCTTGCAGCGGTTCTTAAGAATAACTTCATTCAGCTCAATCTCTACGGCATGGATGCCGGCTGGTATGATCTTGTGCAGAAGGATGTCATTGAAGGCAGCTTTGATCCGCAGAAATTCGCCTCCGGAAACTATGTGCTGGTGACCGAAGCCATCATGGGTGAGGATACTTACAAGTCGTATTACCATCCCGGTGACTTAGTGAAGTATGAGGGTCTGGGCAAAAGCTATGAGGTCATGGCCGTTCTACATAATGATGCTCTTTATGCCGCAACTACCCAATCCTTCACAGCCTGTGGCTATAATGCTTTTTTTCCTTCCTCAGAATTGACCAGGGAGCTGCCTGCGGGAAGCGATCCGCCTATGGCTCTGTCGGCAACGCTCCACATCGACCCGGCCAAGCTCGAAAGTGCTATGCAGACCGCCAAATCTCTTGCAGCATCAAGCGATGAACTGGCCTACAAATCAAGAGAGGATTATCGGCAAGAGCTTGGCGGGTTTATCCGTATTTTCCAGACGGTCGGCTACGGCCTCAGCTTCGTCATTGCCCTGATTGGCGTACTTAATTATATCAACACGGTGATTACCGGAGTCATTGCACGAAAGAATGAATTCGCACTACTGGAGAGCATCGGCATGACCAAGCGGCAACTGAAAAAAGTTCTGTTGTATGAAGGGCTGTTCAATGTCCTATTAACCGTGTCGGTCACCTCGACCTTAGGCGTATTTCTGACTTACCGTATTTCCAAAAACATAACGGATAACATGGCGTTCACTGTCTTCCATATGGGCTGGCTGCCTTTTGTTCTGGTTGTTCCGGTCCTGGCTGCGATTGCGTATACCGTTACCTTATCCTCCTACAGAATGCTGAGCAAGGCTACGGTTGTGGAACGACTGCGGCAAACGGCCTAGCAGGCAGCTTCTTTTGAGTAAACACGGCCTCAGTGCTCTCAAGACGAGGTAGTATTCTTTTATAAACAAACGACATTCGTCCATATGGACTCTGCTTTTCTCCATAGATTTAGGTGCAGAACAGACTTATACTGAGGCTGACTCTCCACTGTCCGCGTGCAGCAATGGCGGCTTATGACGGACAGTGGGCATGCTTACATTATGATCTGTATTATGATCCGTATATCATGCGTCCCTGCATCCGCCACTCTAAATCTGCAGACATCCCAGGAGGTTGTTACCTTGTCCATCATTTACGATGCCGAGCATCAAGTCTTTCATCTGCAAACTGCAAATACCAGCTATGTATTCGGCCTTGTCCGCGGCGCCTATCCCGTGCATCTGCACTGGGGCCGAAAAATCCGTGGCGCTGCCCTATCCGATTTGTACGGTCCCGGAGCCATGGGCTTCAGCAGTACAGTTGATCCCAAGGAGCCAGCTTTCTCACTGGACACGCTCCCCCAGGAATATCCCGGGTATGGCTCGGGGGACTTCCGGGAGCCTGCATATCAGGCAGAGCTGCTGAACGGCACGACTGTAACGGAACTTACCTATGTATCCCATAGCATTCTCAAGGGTAAACCTGCACTGGAGGGGTTGCCAGCCGTATATGCCGAAAACGGCGATGAAGCCGAAACGCTGCAGCTTGTGCTGGAGGATACTGCAGCAGGCGTGCGTGCGGTGCTGTCCTATAGCATACTGAAGGGCTTCGACACCATCATCCGCTCTGCACAGCTCACAAATACCGGCAGCGGACCGCTGAAGCTGAACCGCGCCTTATCGGTAGCGCTCGATTTCCCGCATGACAATTACGAGCTGATCCAGCTGTCCGGGTCCTGGGCCCGCGAACGCCATCTCGTTCGCACTCCTCTGCACAATGGACGGCAAGGCATTGACAGCAAACGCGGCGCCAGCAGTCATCAGCAGAATCCGTTCCTGGCCCTGCTGTCCCCGCAGACTGTGGAGGACAGCGGAGAGGCTTACGGCTTCAGCCTGGTCTACAGCGGCAGCTTCAGCGCGAATGCCGATGTGGATCAATACGGAACTACACGCGTAACGATGGGCATCAACCCGTTCGGTTTCAACTGGCTGCTTGCGCCCGGCGAGAGCTTCCAGTCACCGGAAGCGGTGCTGGTCTATTCCGATCAGGGCATCGGCGGCATGTCCCGGACCTACCATCGGTTGTACCGGACCCGCCTGGCGCGGGGACTGTACCGCGACGAGCCCCGTCCAGTGCTGATTAACAACTGGGAAGCTACTTATTTTGACTTCGATGCCGACAAAATCGAAGATATCGCCCGTGCCGGCAAGGCGCTGGGCATTGAGCTGTTCGTGCTGGATGACGGCTGGTTCGGCCGCCGCAATGACGACACTACATCACTGGGCGACTGGTTCGTGGATACCCATAAGCTTCCGCAGGGTCTGCCCGATCTGGTAGAACGGGTCCGCCGGCTCGGGATGCAGTTCGGCCTCTGGTTCGAGCCGGAGATGGTATCGCCGGACAGCGATCTGTACCGTGCTCACCCGGACTGGTGCCTGCATGTGCAAGACCGCAGACGCAGTCAGGCCCGAAATCAGCTGATCCTGGATCTGTCGCGCCAGGAGGTATGCGATTATATTGTCGATTCGGTCAGCACTGTGCTGGCATCAGCCCCGATCACCTATGTCAAATGGGATATGAACCGGCATATGACCGAGATCGGCTCCGCTTCCCTGCCGCCTGAGCGCCAGGGAGAAACGGCCCACCGCTATATGCTGGGGCTGTACCGGGTAATGGAGGAGATCACCTCCAAATTCCCGCATGTATTGTTCGAGAGCTGCTCCGGCGGCGGTGGCAGATTTGATCCCGGCATTCTTCACTACATGCCGCAGACCTGGACCAGCGATGACACCGATGCCGTGGAACGCCTCAAAATCCAGTACGGTACCAGCATCGTCTACCCTGCAAGCAGCATGGGCTCGCATATCTCGGCCGTACCGAACCATCAGGTGCACCGTAACACCTCGCTTGCGATGCGCGGCGATGTAGCCATGTCCGGCAACTTCGGCTATGAACTGGACCTGACCCGATTCACACCAGAGGAACAGGCGGAAGCAGCTGCCCAGGTGGCCTTTTATAAGGAAATCCGTTCCCTTGTCCAGCAGGGCGACATGTACCGGCTCCTATCGCCGTTTGAAGGCAATGAAACGGCCTGGATGTTCGTAAATGAAGGCCGGACCGAGGCACTGGCGGGCTACTTCCGCGTACTGGCCAGTCCGAACACAAACCGCCCGCGTCTCCGTCTTCAGGGGCTAGACCCTGAGAAGGACTATGTCCTCAAGGAAACCGGAACGGTATATGGCGGCGACCGGCTGATGTATGCCGGACTGCTCCTGCCGGAGCTGCACGGCGACTTCCAGAGTAAGCTGTTCCACTTTGTGGCTGTGGAAGAATAGCAGGTATAGAAAAGTATATTATGGGGTGAAACCCAAGCCAAAACCGGCTATGCCGTCCTTATCGGGACAGCATAGCCGGTTTTGGCTTGGGGCTGTTTGACGATGCGGAGGCGATATCGGGCACCCCCAGCACAGCAGCAGACAACGGTCATTTGGCATATGCCCGGGCGCCCCATTCGCTGAGTATCCCCTCGCTGATAAACGGAGCGAGCGGCGGCAGCACTCCTGCGCCTTCTTTTTCAAAAGCCTGCTTCGCACATTCATCTAGTAATTCCTCACTGAGAAAAGGAGCGAGTGCGAGGAGATCGCTGACAGCCGCACTCTCTTTTACATGCTCAAAAGCCTCACTGATCTGCGCTAATTGAAGTAACGGCGCAATCTCCGAAAGCTCTTCGGCGGATATGGCATTCTGCTGGAAATAATCCTCCGTTGTGTTGTCCAGCACACTCCCGATGAACCGGGTTCCCTTCCCTTTACCCAGAATCTCGTCGATGCCGACATTGAAGATTTCCGCCAGCTCCGGGAGCTTGGAGATATCAGGCCTGCTTGTACCTCTCTCCCAATTGCTGACCGCCTGATAGCTGATCCCCAGCTTATCCGCGAGCCCCATTTGCGTAAGCCCTGCGGCCCCTCTTAATCTAACGATATTCCTGCCTGCCTTTAGCATATCGAACAATGCTACCACCTCTTCGGCTATAATGTCCTCAGTGTATCGACTGCTGCTGATTTTGTATATCAAGCGCTGCTTGAGTTCCTGTCTTTTGCGGCCTGCTGCGGAATAGAGTCACCAAAACTACGGCAGCGATAATGATAACAGCAGCAGCCAACGTGTTCGCGGTAAGCTGTTCACCCACCATAGCCCAGCCCAAGATGACAGCGACTACCGGATTGACAAAGGCGTAGGTGGATGCCAGGGACGCGTCGGCATTCTTTAGCAGCCAGATATAGGCCGTGTAGCCGATAATTGAGCCAAATGCAACCAGATAACCAAAGGCGGCATAAGAACGAAGGGAGATCGTCGAGACTTCCAGCTTGGACCAGTCGCCGGTAACATAGGAAAATGCGATCAGGAGCACGCCCCCTGTCAGCATCTGCGCCGCTGTCGACATCAGCGGGGAATCGGGTATCCGGGCGCTCCGTGAGTACATGGAGCCTGCCGCCCAGCTCAGGGAAGCTATGAGCAAAGTAATGATACCCGTCAGATCAGTAGCGGTGCCCGTATCCCCCTGCCCCGGCTGGAATACCAGCACCGCGATGCCCAGCAGTCCGAGCACAATCCCGGCAATGACGCCGGTGTTCGGACGTTTGCCGCTGCGGCCAAACCACCCGAAAAGCATCATCCAGACAGGAACAGCCGCAATGATCAGTGAAGCAATGGATGAAGAGACTCTTTGCTCCGACCACGCCACTAGTCCATTGCCTCCAAGCAGCAGCAGTGCGCCAACGATTGCCGAAGACCTCCACTCGCGTCCCACCGGACGTTTGACACCGCTTAATCTGGAGATTACATATAGCACAGCTCCAGCTGTAAAGAAACGTATTCCCGCCATCAGAAAGGGTGGCATTGTCTCAATCGCAACCTTCATCCCGACATAAGTGCCTCCCCAAAATAAATAAACAGACAACAACGCAACGCCGATCATATACCCCGAATTCACACCAGGTTTCTGCTTCACACTCCACCATCCTCTCTTCAAAATATGTACAGCAGCTAAACTCCAACGTCTGCTAGACGCCCTTGATTCCGTCCTCATATATAGTAGATAGAATAAAAGTTGTCGAAGTTTCCTTAATGTCGGGGATTCGAAGGATTTCATCAAGCAACAGGGTAAGCTGCTCCGGTGAAGTCACTCTTACTTTCAGCAGCATGCACCACTCTCCCGCCATCCGCTGGCATTCTATAATGCTCACTCCCGGGATTTGAATGCTGATGATTTGGCCGGCCGCTTCCCGAAAGCTTTGACTGACTACCTTCACTGAGATCATGACCTTAATCTTCTGATCCAGCTTGCTCCAATCCACAATTCCCCTGTACCCTTTGATCACACCGCTCTTTTCCAGTTTGCCTACCCTTTGATGCACCGAGGGCCGCGAGATATGCAGCAGCTTGCTGATTTCCTCATGGGACATTCTCCCGCTCTCTTCCAGCAGCTTCAGAATTTTGATATCCAATTCATCCATTAGACCGCCTCCTGGGCAAAATTATAGCATGTTTTGTTCCGGTTATAACTAATCGTTAAAGTTCTGATGTAAATTCAAACGAAACATATCTTGAAGGGATAATTCATTTCCCAATCGTAATAAACACAACTAAAATCCCCCTTGAAAATAACGAATCGTAAGGCTGTTTCGGGGTACGCAAAATCCCCTAAAGCAGGGTACCCTGTTTAGGGGCAAATAACCCTAATAAGCCATCCATGCTGCTGTGACGCACCGTAGAAGATGGCTATATGGGTAACTCAGGTGCCACTGTCCCCCCTATTCCTTGCCGGGAAGCCCGCCGAACACCGTTCCTTCCTCCAGACCATTTACAAACCGCTGCAGCCAGACATAATACTCTACTGCATGACGTAGCTTGTCGAGATCCCGCAGACAGGCCTCCCGCTCTTCTTCAGGAGTGTCCGCTGCATCAATCAGCGCCTGGAGCTCAGGCATCGCTGTCTCCATCGCCTGCTGCATCACATCGATCTCCCGTTGAAGCTTCAGGGTGAAGAAGTTTTTGAAAGCCTGAAAGAAATCTGTCTCGGCGGCATAGAGATCCTTCCGCTCGCGTTTCTCGTCCAGCTTAGTCACCATCCGTGAAGCGATCAGGGAGCGGACGCCGTAGCTCATATTGCTTTTGCTCATATTCATGACCTGCTTCATTTCCTCCAGCGTCATCGGCTTGTCCTCAAAGAACATAATCCCGTAGAGCTGTCCGAAAGAATAATTCGCTCCATACAAATCCATCGTTTGTGCGATCGCATCAATCACCCCGCGCAACAATTGCTCCCGTGGGGATAAATGCGGGTTATCCTCGCCAAATGCGGCCTGTTTCATCTCGCTGCACCTTCACTCTTATTAGAATTGTTCTCTCTACATTACACAAAACTGAAGCTTCACGGCAGGCTTTCTGCAAATTTTACACAATTTCAGAACGATCTTTACTTTCGCTTGACCACAAGCTTCGCTTCTGAGTGTACAATTTTTTTTGAACAGAGGAGCTTTCCTCTGCATTATACCGCAAAACATAAGTGATGGAATGGGGTATTGGAACGAAAATGACACGTTCAAAGGTTATTAACGGGTTGAAGCCCGTACTGTTCACGCTGCCGGCGATGGTACCCTTCGTTCTATTCTGGCTCGCGCCGCTGTTGTATGTGCTGTATCTCAGCTTCACGGAATGGGACTTTATGAGCCCGGAGAAAACCTTCGTCGGACTGCAAAATTACCTTGATCTCTTTAGCAACCCGGCCTTTTACAAAGCGCTGAGAGTTACCGTGCTGTTCTGTGCTGGCAGTGTGTTGCCGATCATCCTCCTGGGGCTTGGTCTTGCGCTGCTGATGAACCGCAAGCTGAAGGGCTCCTCGCTCTATCAAGTGCTGCTGTTCTCCCCATGGGTCACGCCGACTGTTGCTGTATCTATTGTGTGGTCGTGGATCTATGAACCTGAGGTCGGACTTGCCAATACGGTGCTGGATTTCCTCGGACTAGAACGAATAGGCTGGCTGCAGGACCCCAAATGGGCGCTGATCGGCGTGCTGCTTGTAACCATCTGGAAATCGGTAGGCTGGGCAATGATTTTTTATCTGGTGGCGCTAAGAAATGTGCCTTCAGACCTGCTCGAAGCCGGGGAGCTTGATGGCGCAAGCGCGGCGCAAAAGTTCTTCCGCATCACGCTGCCGCTGATCTCCCCAACTACCCTGTTTCTATTCGTGGTGCAGCTGATCCAGGCGCTTCAGGCCTACGATCAGATCAATGTCCTCACCCAGGGCGGCCCTTCCGGCTCCACCCGCACGCTGCTGTATCTGTATTATCAGTCCGCCTTCGAATCCTTCCAGATCGGAGAGGCTTCCTCTGTAGCTGTCGTTCTTGTCGTCATCTGCATGCTGCTGTCCGTATTTTCTTTTGGCATCAGTAAGCGGACTACGCATTATCAATAATCCAAATGTACCCGAAAAGGAGGCCACACCCTTGCGTATGCTCACACGGCTGAGCGGAACGGCCCGCCATCTTTTTTTTGCCGCGCTTGCCTTGCTGATGGCGTTCCCGTTCTACTGGATGGCTACCAGCGCGCTGAAAACAAATGATGAAATCTGGCGCACCCCGCCTACGCTCTGGCCCGAAGTGCCGCTCTGGGGCAATTTTGCCGCAGCATGGAATGAAGCGCCGTTTGCAAGGTACATGGGCAACAGCATCGTTGTCGCCACTTCCATCGTCATTCTGCAGATCATTAATTCCGGTATGATGGCTTACGCGCTGACGCATATGAAATTCCGCTTAAAGGGGCTTTTTGCCGGCATAATTCTGTTCGGATATATGGTGCCGGCTACAGCAGTATACCTGCCCGGCTACCTGGTGCTGTCCGAGCTGCATCTGCTGAATTCGTATGCCGGTCTGATTCTCTCCAATTGTGTAAGTATCTTCTCGATCTTTCTGATTAGACAGGCTTTCCTTCAGGTATCCCATGAGCTGGTGGAGGCTGGTGAAGTGGATGGCGCCTCGCATATGCGGATTCTGTGGACGGTGCTTGTGCCGGTTACGAGATCTTCCTTTGCCGTGCTGGCACTGATTACCTTCATTGAACAATATAACAATTATTTCTGGCCGATGCTGATTACCAAAGACCCTGACCTCCAGTTGGTCTCGGCCGGTCTGCGCAGCTTTTTCGTGGAAGGGGGTGCATACGGATTACAATGGCCGCTAATCATGGCCGCCAGCGCCTTCACCATCGCCCCGCTGCTGCTTGTCTTCCTGCTGGCGCAAAAAACGATTATGCAAAGTGTCAATATGACCGCAGGCGCAAGTAAAGGCTGAAATCTTACATTTCCAAACAAAGAGGAGAATGATGATGAACGTATTAAAAAGGTTGCCTTGGATATCCATGATTGCCGGTTTCTCATTACTCACGGCTTGCAGCGGAAATACTGCTTCAGATAAGGTTACGGAGGCAAGCGGAGCATCCGCAGCCCCTGCCGTAGAAGCCCCTCCAGCCCAAAGCAAACCGGTAACCATTGAATTCTGGTATGGACTCGGCGGCAAGCTCGGTGAAAATATGGAATCGCTCATTCAGAAATTCAACGCCTCGCAGCAGGAGGTCATTGTCAAAGGTATTGTGCAGGCAGACTACACTGAAACCGAGCAGAAGCTCCAGGCGGCTATTGCCACCGGTCAGGTCCCTGCGGCTGTGCTCTCCTCCAATATAGATTGGGCCCGCAAAGGTTACTTCGCACCAATGGATGAGCTGATCGCCCAGGAGCCAGATTTCAATAAAGAGGATTTTGTCCAGACCTTCCTGAACCAGGGCCAGGTTGACGGCAAGCAATATTTCCTCCCCATGTATGGAACGACCCAGATTATGTACTACCGCAAGGATGCCTTCGAGAAAAGCGGCATCGACGCCAGCCAGCTGAAAACCTGGGAAGATCTGGCCGCAGCCGCTGAGAAAATGACCGTCAAAGAAGGCGGTAAAACCACCTTCTTCGGCTGGGAGCCGATGTGGGGCTCGGGCAATATGATCGATGCCGCACTCAGTAAAGGCGGCAGCATCCTTAGCGGAGACGGCACTAAAGTAACCATCGACTCGCCTGAGTGGATCGAAACCTGGGATCTGTTCCGCAAATGGATTCATGAGGACAAGACCATGCGTATTCACTCTGGCGGCCAAGGCTGGGAGTACTGGTACAAGACCATTGACGATGTAATGAAAGGCCAAGCAGCCGGATACATTGGCTCCAGCGGCGACCAGGGCGATCTCGATTTCAGCATCGTCTCGGCCATGGAGCAGCCGGGCTGGGCAGGAACTGGCGAAGGCAAGCCGGTGGCACAGGCGATTATGGCCGGAATCCCCGCCAAGGCCGGAGCTGCCGAAAAACAAGCAGCGATGAAATGGCTGAGCTACTTCACGAACTCCGAGAATACTGCCTTCTGGTCGATTAACACCGGATATATTTCTGTCCGCCAGTCTGCGCTCAAAGATCCGGCATTCATCTCGTTCAGCAAGACCCATCCGCAGATCAAAATTCCATTGATGCAGGCCTCGCACGCCTCCGCTCCCTTCCAGGACCCTACCGGCGGCAAAATCAACGATGCGCTGACCATCGCTGCGGACAAGGTGCAGATTGAGAATATTCCGGCGGCAGAGGCTCTCAAAGAGGCACAGCAAACCGCCCAGGCAGCGCTGGATAAAGTAAAATAAGCGGCAACTATCGTATTCAAAAACATGAATTATTTAATCTAAGGGGGCGGCAGCATGCCTGAGCTCATCACTCCGCAAGGGAATCAATCCATATCGGCGATCCTGTTCGACAAGGATGGCACCCTTCTGCAGTTTGTCTCTCTCTGGGGAAGCTGGGGCGAATGTTTCCTGGGACAGTTCACCCTTCAGTTGCAACAACGCGATCTTGAATTCCCGGCACAGCACCTGCCGTCCCTGCTGGGGACAATTCACGATGCAGAAGGCAAAATTACTGATTATGACCGCAATGGCCCCCTGGCTATGGGAACGATGAGCGACCTGTATGCCATACTGTGCTGGCAAGGCTATCTGCTTGGCTTGTCTTGGGCTGAATCCATGGAACTTGTGGATTACTGCCGCAGGGAAGCAGATGCCATGCTGGAGCGCAGCCGCCCCGTGCTCCCGCTCCCCGGCCTGCTGCGGTTCCTTGATGATTGCGCAGCCAGCGGCCTTCTTCTGGCCGTAGTGACCGCCGATGAAACAGCAGCGGCGGAGAACCACCTCCGCTGGCTCGGTATCCGCGATTATTTCTCCGTTGTGATCGGTACCGATCAGGCCGAACGGGGCAAGCCGTTCCCTGATATGGTGCAGCTCGCCTGCACACGGCTTGGGGTTCAGCCTGCCTCAGCCGCCGTCATAGGCGATACGAATGGAGATATGAGAATGGCCAAGGCAGCAGGCGCGGCCGTAGCCATCGGGATTACCCGCGAGGCGGACGCAGCAGGCGTGGATAGCGATGCAGACATGGATGGCGGTGCAGACGTGGGCGTTATTTTGCCGGATGCCGATATCATAGTGCAGTCCTATGCAGAACTCAGTATTAGAAGGAACGCAAGGTGAGGGCCGAAGGGGCGTGGGCATGGTTTTTTCTCACGATGGCGATTCTGTTCGAGCTCTCCGGAACCATCTCCATGAAGATATCCCATGGCTTCACCCGGCCCTGGCCCTCTGTGCTGATGTTCCTTTTCTACGGGATCAGCTTCACCTCGCTCAATGTGGCGCTCACCTCTATTAAGGTCGGAGTTGCTTATGCGGTGTGGTCAGGTGCAGGAATTATCCTGATTTCCGTGGTGGGGGCGGTGTATTTTGAAGAGCGGCTGACCCTGTCCTCCCTGTTGTGGGTGACCGTTATTGTAGCCGGAATTGTGGGCTTGAACATCAGCACTAAAGGGCACTAGGGAGGCCGCCCGCGATAGAATTGAAGGTATGCCATTCTTAACATCAGAATCAGCTTGCAGCCATACAACATCCAAGGAGGCGCTCTTGTATATGAGTACAAACCTGCCGGGCGGGCAACAGCCACTGCTTACTTTCCAGATCATCACGGATACCCATGTTACTGCCGATCCCTCCCATGAGTACAATCAGAATTTCGGGCGCGCGCTGCAAGATCTGGCGGACCATGCTCAGGGCAGCAGCGGGATTATGCATATCGGGGACATTACAGATCACGGCTTCGGGGAAGAGTACGATGAAGTGCACCGTATCCTGAAGCTGCACCAGGCAGCACTCCCGGAGATCCGCTACACATTGGGGAACCATGACGTCGGCCTCGGCCACTGGGAATCGCGCCTGGCGATGTACACCTCCCGTATGGGAATGCCCGGCCCCTACCACGACCACTGGATCGGCGGTTATCATTTTATTTTCATGGGGACGGAGGAAGGCCTCCCAACGTTCTGCAATCTATCGGACGAACAGCTCCGCTGGCTGGACCGGAAGCTCGGGGAAAAGCTGGATCAGCCTGTTTTTCTCTTCCTGCATCAGCCGCTCAAGGATACTGTGGCCGGGTCTTTGGAGTCTCAGGAATGGTATGGCGTCACACAGGACAAGGAGCTGCGCTCCATCCTGTCCAAATATCCGCAGACCCTGCTCTTTACAGGACATACCCACTGGGAGCTGGAAGTAGACAATACCATGTATCCCGGCAACGGGGAGACGGCTACCATGTTCAATAACGCTTCTGTGGCCTACCTCTGGACGAATGCGGATGAGCACAAGAACGGCAGTCAAGGTTTCTATGTGGAAGTCTACCCTGACAAAGTACTTGTAAAGGGACGGGATTTCACCACGGGCAGCTGGATCGAATCGGCGCAGTATGAGGTTGTTACATCCGGTAAAGTATTAGGCTGACATCTTTGTTGATCTAGGCTTGCTTATTCAGACATCTATGTTCATGTCCTGGAACAGCCTGCTGCATTCTCAAACCGCTATAACAAAAGGGGCTGTCCCAAAAGTAGTTTTCTACGAGTAGAGATAAACCCTTCTCATTTTCAAAACCGTAAAAAGGTCAAAAGAGCAACGATTCTCCCGTCACTGGAGAAATGTTGCTCTTTGTTTTTGGTCATTTGCAGCTTGCTTCAAGAGATTGTGGGCAAGGCAAAGCCAACCGACCTCAAGCGTCACTTTTTCCATGCCGCGAAGCAGAAAGCGCCGGAAGCCCCGGTTATTTTTCAGTTGTCCAAATTCACTTTCCGGTTCCGTCATTCGGCGTACGGCCAGGCCGTAACCTTCCTCACTTCGCAAGATCTCCCGAGCCTGCTTTTGGTAACGCAGTCGTTCCAAACTAACAACCACTTCCCGATCTCCGGCTGCCTTCGTGCA
>NZ_LVYZ01000059.1:0-62472 GCF_001909095.1 Paenibacillus sp. P46E | reverse complement strand
GTCTCAGTCCCAGTGTGGCCGTTCACCCTCTCAGGTCGGCTACGCATCGTCGCCTTGGTAGGCCGTTACCCCACCAACTAGCTAATGCGCCGCAGGCCCATCCTCTAGTAGCAGATTGCTCCGCCTTTCATCCCTCGCCCAGGAGGGTGAAGGAATTATCCGGTATTAGCTACCGTTTCCGGTAGTTATCCCAGTCTAGAGGGTAGGTTGCCTACGTGTTACTCACCCGTCCGCCGCTAAGCTTACCCCGAAGGATAAGCCCCGCTCGACTTGCATGTATTAGGCACGCCGCCAGCGTTCGTCCTGAGCCAGGATCAAACTCTCCAAATTGGTATTTAGAAAGAGCGATTGCTCATTTTGAAACATCTGACGAGAATAAAATATTCTCTATTTTTGGATCTCACTTGCGTGAAATCCCACTCACTCGTTGTTCAGTTTTCAAAGATCAAGCTCGTCGTCGGCGCCGATTATCTCGTCACCAGCAACTCTTATAATATATCACGTTCGACCGAGTAATGCAAGCTCTTTTTTTCAACTTCTTATCGAGCTCGGCGTTGATGTTTCATGGCCGGAATAAGAATATACCATGTACAGAGTTTCATTGCAAGCATTATTTTCATAAAATGATTCCGAGGAGAAACGCATCCTTGCGTCCCCTTCGGAATCAGGTTAAAGGCAATACTATTACTCTGTACGGTTACGCATATGAGGGAACAGCAGCACATCGCGGATCGATGCAGCGTTGGTGAGCAACATGATCAGCCGGTCCACACCGATTCCAAGTCCGCCTGTAGGCGGCATACCGTATTCAAGAGCACGGATGAAATCATCATCCATTTCATGTGCTTCGTCGTTCCCTTTTTCTTTTTCCTGAATCTGCGCTTCAAAGCGCTGACGCTGGTCGATGGGATCATTCAGCTCGCTAAATGCATTCGCATGCTCACGGGCCACGATAAACAGCTCAAAACGGTCTGTAAAGCGCGGGTCTTGATCATTCTTTTTGGCAAGTGGAGAGATTTCAACCGGATGGCCTGTAACAAAGGTCGGCTGAATCAGCGTTTCTTCTACAAATTGCTCAAAGAAGGCATTCAGGATGTGTCCAAAGGTCATGTGCTTCTCAACAGGCACACGGTGCTCCTTCGCCAGACGCTGAGCTTCCTCATCCGTCATATGAACGCCAAAATCAACTCCTGTCACTTCTTTGACAGCGTCCACCATAGTCACCCGGCGCCACTGCGGAGTCAGGTCTACTTCCTGGCCTTGATAATTAATCTTCTGGGTACCCAGAACCTCCTGGGCAATATGAGCGATCATGCTCTCGGTTAAGTGCATAATGTCTTTGTAGTCAGCATAAGCTTCGTACAGCTCGATCATTGTAAATTCGGGGTTGTGGCGCGTTGAAATGCCTTCGTTCCGGTACACGCGGCCAATTTCGTATACTTTCTCCAAACCGCCGACGATCAGACGCTTCAGATGCAGTTCAATGGCAATACGCATATATAGCTGCATATCGAGTGTATTGTGGTGAGTAATAAACGGACGGGCCGCAGCTCCACCGGCGATGGCATGCAGTGTTGGTGTTTCCACCTCGAGGTAGCCAAGCGAATCCAGATAACGGCGCATCGACTGAATGATCCGTGACCGGGTAATGAATGTCTGCTGAACTTCAGGATTAATGATCAGATCGACATAACGCTGGCGGTAGCGCAGCTCCACATCCTTCAGACCGTGATATTTCTCAGGAAGCGGAAGCAGCGATTTGGATAGAACCTCAAGGTTATGCACTTTAATAGAGGTTTCACCGGTTCTGGTTTTGAATACTGTTCCGCGAACGCCAATAATATCGCCCAAATCCAGAACGTTAAAAGCCGCATACTGCGCTTCGGAAATACTGTCCTGACGGACATAGATTTGAATCCTGCCGCTAAGATCCTGGATGTGGGCAAAGCTGGCTTTACCCATCACACGCTTAGCCATAATGCGTCCGGCAATGCTGACTTCCAGGTTAAGCTCGTCCAGCTCCTCTTTGGTTTGCCCGTCGTACTTGGACATAATATCTCCGGCACCTGTCGTGCGCTCATACTTTTTACCAAATGGATCGATCCCCAGTGCACGAAGCTCGTCCAGTTTGCCGCGGCGGATCGTCAGCAGCTCGCTAAGTTCTTTTTCCGTGTTCTCCGCAGTGTTCATTTCCTCGGTCATGTCTTTCATCCTCTCTTACTCACTCTTCACATACACAAGAAGAAACGGCTCCATCCCTATGCAAGAGGACAGTCCGTTCCCGTACAAATAGAAGCTCTATTGTTGCAGACTGAAACAGCTTGGCCGTCCCCATCAGAGGCAGCGCCATTTCTCCAGAAAGATAAGGATAATTTATAAGGCGGCCTATAAACCTCTTATCTTTTGAAAAAAGCTTCCCAAAGGAAGCTTTCTTGACTTACCCCTTATGGTACCTATTACTTCATTCTAATATCAAGAATTTTATATTGAATGACTCCTGCAGGAACACTAACATCAACAACGGTACCAATCTTCTTGCCGATAATGGCCCGGCCTACCGGACTTTCGTTGGAGATCTTATTATTCAACGGATCGGACTCGGCGGTGCCGACAATTAAATATTCCATGACGTCGCCATATTCCAAATCCTCAACGCTAACAGTAACCCCAATGCTTACTACATCGGTAACGATTTCGTCGCTGTTGATGATGCGCGCATTACGGAGCATTTTTTCCAAAGTAATGATACGTCCTTCAATGAAAGCCTGCTCGTTCTTGGCGTCCTCATACTCCGAGTTCTCACTGATATCTCCGTAGCCAATGGCTACTTTAATCCGTTCAGCTACCTCGCGGCGTTTGACGGATTTGAGGGTCTCCAGTTCTTCTTCCAGACGCTTAAGTCCGTCCGGTGTAAGGATGACTTCTTTATCGCTCATCTCAACCGATTCTCCTGTCGTATACATTTATTGAAAACACCATACTATATGCGAATCCGGAGGGATAAGAACCCTCCCTGCTGCATTAACGCTTGCTGTAACGGCGATTTTATACTGTGAAATTATATTGGAACCGCTACAAAATGTCAATGATGCCCCATATAATGTTCGAGTGTGTGTTCAAAAGACAGGAAAATGAAGTGTTAGACCGCTGAAAGCGAGGCATTCTGGCTTTCCTGCTCCTCACCTTCCTTAAGCTGTATGACAAATTCGTTCAATATCCGTACCATTTCATCACGCTTGGTTTCTTCCATAATGACATCCTTCACACGGGCAGCTGCCTTCATCCCCTTCAAATACCAGGCCAGATGCTTACGCATTTCACGGACAGCAACCGCTTCGCCTTTCAGGCTAATCAGACGGTCCATGTGTAGAATGGCAACTTTGATCTTTTCTTCTGCTCCGGGTTCAGGCATAAGCTCACCTGTGCTCAGATATTGGATTGTGCGGTACAGCATCCACGGATTGCCTAGTGCTCCGCGTCCAATCATTACACCGTCGCAGCCGGTCTGATCCAGCATAGCCCGCGCGTCCTCAGGTGTATTCACGTCTCCATTGCCAATCACCGGAATAGAAACTGCCTCTTTAGCCATACGGATATATTTCCAGTCAGCGTGCCCGGTATACAACTGCTCGCGCGTCCGGCCATGGACACTTACCGCCTGGCCTCCAGCACGTTCAACAGCACGCGCGTTATCTTCCACAAAAATATGCTCGCTGTCCCAGCCAATCCGCATTTTCACGGTCACAGGCTTATCTACAGCATCAACGACCGCAGACACCATCTCGTAGATTTTGTCAGGATTCAGCAGCCACCGCGCTCCCGCGTCGCATTTGGTCACTTTGGGTACAGGGCAGCCCATATTAATATCGATAATATCAGCATTTGTCTCTTTATCAACAATCTTGGCCGCTTCCACCAGAGACTCCCGGTCACCACCAAAAATCTGCAGGCTTAGCGGCTTCTCCCGCTCATCCACAAACAGCATCTCCCGCGTACGCGAGTTGCCGTGTACAATCGCCTTGCCACTTACCATTTCGGCACAGACCAGACCGGTTCCGAATTCTTTGGCAATCAGACGAAATGCCGGATTACACACGCCTGCCATAGGCGCCAGCACAACCTGGTTCTTCATCTCAATGTCGCCAATTTTCAGCATGTTTGTTCACTTCCTTGATTTGATTTATGGGGATCTATAAAAACGCACCCTCAATTAGTGGGAATGGCTAATTCATCTGCTGCAACTCCAAGAACGTCTGCAATTTTATTTAAAATTTGATCTTCCAAGCGTCTGTTGCCCCGCTCCACTGCACCCAGTACAGCCAAAGATATTCCGACAGAGTCCGCAAGCTCCTGCTGAGTGTAGCCCTTCAGCTTTCGGAAAGCTCGGACCCTCCGTCCCATACGTTTGTTGTCCACAAGCGAATTCCTTCCCTTCCGTCTATGTCTTGTAGCGCTGCTGTAATAAACTGCCGAAGTCCGGAAGACTCTTCATTGTGCGGAACGACATCACTTAGTGGAATAAGCACAAACGCCCGCTCCTGCATCCGCGGATGCGGCAGTGTTAATTCGGGGGTGTCAAAATGCTGATTCTCCATCCATAACAAATCCAAGTCTACCGTTCTCGGTCCATAACGGACATCCCGGACACGGCCCAGCTGACTTTCGATGCTGAGCATCTCCTGAAGCAGTTCCTCCGGGGCAAGCGTTGTACGAAGAGCCGCCGCCATATTCAGAAATTGCGGCTGGTCCAAATACCCGACAGGCTCCGTTTCGTATACGTGTGAACAGCGGGTCACTTCAATCTGCTCATGCTGGTTCAGCCTTTTCAATGCCGCTTTCAGGCTCCCCTCACGGTCGCCCAAATTAGCCCCTAATGCAATATAAGCCTCTGATGCCTCAGAGGTAGAATGTATGGTCATTGCCAAGTTCTCACTTTCTGGTTCTGTGCAGCTCTACGGTCACTCCTTGAAAGTGAATGTCGAACGGCGGATGCGGTTTAGTTACCTTCACCGTTACTGCATTGATAACAGTATAAGTGTCCAGTACTGAGGATGCAATATATTCAGCCAAAGCTTCGATGAGTTTAAATGACTTTGTTTCGACAATTTTTTTGACAAGGAAATGCACTTCCGCATAATTCACGGTCAGTGTGAGATCATCATTAAGACCAGCGCCCTGCAGATCAAGCTCCAGATCCAGATCCACGTAAAATCGCTGACCGAGCTTGCGCTCCTCTTCAAACACTCCGTGATAGCCGTAGTATTCCATGCGGTGCAGTGTCATTTTATCCATAGGGGTTACCTACTTTCTATTCAAATAATCTATAGTTCATCGTATATTAGCCACGTGCCAACGTCCCTGTAGCGTAAAGCATGGCATCGCACATCTGCACCGTCCGCTTGATTCTGGCTACGTCGTGCACCCGCACGATCTGGCAGCCTTGGGCAATTCCGAATGCTACAGTGGCCGCAGTGCCTTCAACCACATCATCTGCCGGGAGATCCAGCACAGTCCGAATGAATTTTTTGCGGGAAGTGGCCAGCAGTACCGGATATCCAAGCTCGCTCAGCCGGTCCAGATTCATCATGGCCTGAAGATTCTCAGTATAATCCTTAGCAAATCCAATCCCGGGATCAATAATAATGTTCTCCGGCTTCACTCCTGCGGCCAGCGCCAGATTTACGCTATCCGCAAGGTCGGCAGACATATCACGAGCCAGATCCTGATAATTCCGGTCATTGCGGTTATGCATGAGAATGATGGGACAGCCACTTTCCGCAGCTACAGCCGCCATATTCGGGTCAGCCTTGGCGCCCCAGACATCATTAATAATGTGGGCACCCGCCTGAATGGCCTTGCGGGCCACTTCGGCCTTGTAGGTGTCAATCGACAAAGGCAGATGGGGAGCCGCACGGTGAATGCTCTCGATGACGGGCAATACGCGGGCCAACTCTGCTTCCAGACTTACCGGTTGATGGCCGGGCCGTGTCGACTCGCCGCCAATATCAATAATATCGGCACCCTCCGCTGCCATTTGCAGCGCATGCTCTACCGCCCGATCCGGCTCGTCCCACAAGCCTCCATCGGAAAAGGAATCCGGGGTAACATTCAGGATGCCCATAATCAACGTTCGTTCACCCAGTGTCAGTTCCGCTGCACCTATACGGTAATTCCGCTTATATATCACGGGTCTCATTTCAGCAATCCAGTCCTCTCTCTGTACAACTCCAGCAATAATGCTGTAATTCTCCCGCAGTGCCCGCCACTTACCGTCTGTCGCCCATTTGTATGCCACAGCGTTGTAACCGGAACGATCTCCTGTACCGAATTGGTTAAAAAAATCTCATCCGCTTCTGAAATCTGCTCCCATCTATACAAGCCTTCTTCTGTTTGCAGTCCAGCATCGAGCGCCAGTTCTAATACCATTTCCCGGGTAATTCCCGGCAGGATGCCGGTGGCTACACTCGGTGTGTAGAGCACGTTATTGTTAACGAAAAAAACATTGCTGACGATGCCCTCAGCAATCTCGCCCTGTGCAGTCAGCATCAATCCCTCTACACCGGTTGCAGCTGAAGCATATCCTGCCAGTTCACGCTTCGCGAGGATATTGTTCATATAATGCAGCGACTTGAAGCGCACCGGGCCCTCCGGCGTATTACGCGGCAGGTTCAATACTTGCAGGCCTTTGCCTTCCAGGTAGAGAGTGTCAGGAAACTTCGGCAGTTCTTTGATATAGAGTAAATGATTCGGCTGACTGTAGTCGCCCGCAGGCAAACCCAGAATATCTTCACCGGCTGTTACGGTGTAACGGATATAAGCATCTTGCAATTCATTTTTGCCCATTACACGCTGAATCCAGTCCCGCAGCTCAGCAGCTTCTCCTTCAAAAGGAATTCCGAGCTGTCTGCAGCCTTCCGCCAGTCTGCCGATGTGCCGCTGCAGCAGAAAGGGTTCTCCCCCGTATGTCCGGAAAGTCTCAAAAAGGCCCATGCCATACAAAAATCCGTGATCCAGAACGGAAATCACGGCATCTTTGGAATCAACGACCCTGTTGTTCAATCCAATATAATTCATACCGGTTCTCCGGCTCTCCGTTTCAGGAAATTGCGTAGTATGGTGTGCCCATGATCGGTAATAATCGATTCAGGATGGAACTGTACACCCTCTATCGGGTATTCTTTGTGGCGCAAGGCCATAATTTCACCTTCCGCTGTTTCCGCCGTAATTTCCAGGCAGTCCGGCAAACTATCGCGTTCCACGATCAGTGAATGATAGCGGGTTGCGGTGAACGGAGACTCCAGTCCCTCAAATACCGAGGTTCCGTTGTGGTGGATGGGCGAGGTTTTGCCATGCATCAGGCGCTCCGCCCGAATAACATTGCCGCCAAAAGCCTGTCCGATCGCCTGATGGCCCAGACAGACACCGAAGATCGGAATTATTCCTTTGAAATGCTGCAGCAGCTCAAGACTAATGCCCGCTTCGTTCGGTGTACACGGCCCCGGAGAAATCAGGATATGGTCCGGTGCGAGCGCCTCAATCTCCTGAATGGTAATCTCATCATTGCGGGATACCTTCACTTCTTCCCCAAGCTCTCCCAGATACTGCACCAGGTTGTACGTAAAGGAATCATAATTATCGATAACCAAAATCATTATATTGCTCCTCCTTCGGCGCCGCCGGTGGTCCGTGATTCCTGCTGATACTCGCTGCAGAGAACCGCCTTCACTATGGCTTTGGCTTTATTATGGCATTCCCGGTATTCCCGGTACGGGTCAGAGTCGATCACAATACCCGCACCTGTCTGGATGTAACCTACTCCGTCCTTAACCGCCAGTGTTCGTATAATAATATTTAATTCCATATTGCCGTTATAGTCAATCCAGCCCATCGACCCCGTATACGGACCACGCCGAACGGGCTCCAGCTCCTCGATGATCTCCATCGTGCGCACCTTGGGTGCGCCGGTGATTGTGCCGCCGGGGAACAAGGCGGCCGTAACATCGTAAGCGCCTTTACCAGGCGCGACGGTGCCCTCCACCTGCGAGACGAGATGCATCACATGCGAGTATCGCTCCACGGTCAGCAGCTCCGGCACGCTGACCGTTCCATATGCAGCGACACGGCCGATGTCGCTCCTCTCCAGATCGACAAGCATAATATGCTCGGCGATCTCCTTCTCGCTCCCGCGCAGCTCCGCCTCCATGGCGGCGTCCTCCGCGGGAGTAAGGCCCCGGCGCCGGGTACCGGCTATGGGGCGTGCACTGACCTTGTCCCCGTGCAGCTTGACGAGCAGCTCGGGCGAAGCGCTGGCAAGTGCGAAGCCGGGCGAGCGCAGCAGCCCCATGTACGGGGACGGATTGAGCTTGCGCAGCCATTCATACACATCCTCCGGCGAGGATTTCAGCTGCGCTTCTTGACGCAGCGACAGATTGACCTGGAATACATCTCCTTGCCGGATGTATTCCTGAACCTTCTGGACCGCCAGCTGAAACTGCTCGGGCGAGAAGGCTGAAGTCATGCCCGGCCACTCACCGGTGACATGGGTATGGGCTTCAAGGATGGCAGCCTCGGCAGCTTCTTCTTCAGCGCCGCATTCTGAAATCCCTGGGGAGGCTGAGATCAGCCGCCATTGCTCCAGCATCTGCTCTGCCCGCCGGAGAGCGTCTTGATACTGATCTTTTAGTTCAGCAGGGCCAGACGGGTTTGCAGTAATAACCGGAACATGCACTGTGCAGTACAGCATATCCTCCTGATGATCATAGATCCACAGCTCCTCCAGCCTCATAAAGAGGTAATCGGGAAAGCCCGGATCATCCTCAGCCAAGGCAGGCAGCTTCTCCAGGGAACGGGCCACATCATAACTGAGAAATCCAATGCAGCCACCTATAAAGGGAGGCAGTACAGAGTGCTGGACGCACGGTGACGTGAAATCCTTCATCCAGCCCTCCAGCATCTCCAATGGTTGACCACTTATGACAGAGTGGAATCCATGCTCATTTGTATTAGCAGTATATGGAGGGAAGCTACTTACTTCAGCCGAGCCATCTTTGCCTTGCAGCACAGAAACCGGACTTAAGCCAAGGTATGTATAACGGCCTCCTTTCCCGCTCTCCAGTACCACTGAATACGGGGAGGCCGTCTCCCAGGCTTTCTTCCAGGAAGAAGGCAATCCTCCCTTGTCCTGAGGTGATCGTATAATAAGGGGGAGAAGGCTCCACTCTGCCTGCGCCCATAGCTCCCAGTCCTGCCATGCTGTTATGATTTCCAATGCCATCCCCCTAACACTTCGTAACAAAACTTGCTTCGTAAGCATCTGCTTAGTTTTGTGCAGCTTACGCTTCCTGTGAAATTGACTCTGTGCACAATCCACCCTAAGCAAATCCCACGGTTAATCCGTTCCCTTATCCTTTGGTTTATTGCCTGTCAGTATACTGTACTTTGGACGGTTTTGAAAAGCCTGATGGATCGATTTTCTCAAAAAAGAGCCTTCACATCCCTATATCAGCGAATGGAAGGCTCTATGGAGGATATGCAAATCAGCAATTACACTTCGAAATTGTAAAGTGGAGTACTCAGGTAACGTTCACCGTTACTTGGAATAATCACAACGATCTTTTTGCCTGCTCCCAGCTCTTTAGCCACTTTGAGGGCAGCGAAGACGGCTGCACCGGAAGAAATACCAGACAGAACGCCTTCTTCCTTCGCTACACGACGCGCGGTTTCGAAGGCTTCGTCGTTCTCTACATGAATGATCTCATCATAGATTTTCTGATTCAGGATATCAGGAATGAAGTTCGCGCCGATCCCTTGGATCTTATGCGGGCCTGGTTTACCGCCAGCCAGAATTGGTGATGCCGCAGGTTCAACAGCATAGATCTTCACATCTGGATATTTATCCTTCAGAATCTCGCCAGCCCCTGTGATTGTTCCACCGGTACCTACACCGGCAATGAAGGCATCCAGTGGTCCACCGATGGACTCAATGGCTTCAACAATCTCAGGACCGGTAGTTTCGCGGTGAATCTTCACGTTCGCCTTATTCTTAAACTGCTCAGCCAAGAAGAAGTCAGGATTCTCGCTAAGGATTTGTTCAGCCTTCTTAACTGCACCGTTCATACCTTCTGATCCAGGAGTAAGGACTAGCTCCGCACCATAAGCACGCAGCAGATTGCGCCGCTCAAGGCTCATGGTTTCCGGCATAACAATAACCGCCTTGTAGCCTTTGGCTGCAGCAACAAGTGCCAGGCCAATACCAGTGTTACCACTGGTAGCTTCTACAATGGTACCGCCTGGCTTCAGAAGCCCTTCCTTCTCAGCTTCTTCCACGATGCTGATCGCGATGCGGTCTTTTACACTGGAGCCCGGGTTTTGATATTCAAGCTTCAGATAGATTTCAGCAGAACCTTCGGGAACCACCCGGTTGAGACGAACGAGCGGTGTACCTCCGATCAAATCTGTTACACTGTTGACGACTTTAGCCATGAGTAAAGACCTCCTTGGAATGATAAATGAATGGGTGCGTAACTTGTGACAATAGTCTTCAGTATAAATTCCCGGGTGTATGAAAAAGCGGCTTGGTCTGCACCAGGATATTCAACACCGCAGCGCCAAGTTATAGCGCTGGACAGCGGAATTGAACCATCCGCCGTTTGTTATTTCCGACTAAATCAGTAGGTTTTACGTTAAGTTCATATTATCAATCTTGTAGGCTGTTGTCAATATATATCGCTGTATCATATTTAGCGCGCAAATCACTTTCCACCTTCTGTAGCGGGGGAGCCTTCTCCAGCGCAAGCTCTTCACGTACCTGCTGCCTGATTTCAGCGTGATCCTGCTCCCTGGGCACGATAGTTTGTTCCAGGCGAATTACCGCATAAGTTTCCCCTGTCTGAAGCGGACCTGCAATGTCACCCGCTTCCAGGCCAGCAGCAGTCTTCAAAAGATCCTCCGGCCAGAAGGGGTCGCCCTCCTCCACCATACCGATACTTCCTCCATGGAGGCGGCTTTCCTCATCGATGGACAGCTCCCTGGCCAGTTCTGCAAAATTCTCCCCCTGCTCCAGGCGGTCCATCACTTTTTCCGCCTCATCGTAAGTGGTTACCTTAATCATAGAGAGCTGCATTTCCTTCTTGGGAGTGAACCGCTCTGTATTTTGCGCTAAATAATCATCAATTTCGCTCTCACTGATGTTAATTCCCGCCGTTGCTACCGCTTGCAGCGTGAGGCGATAGACCGCCTCTTCCCGTACTTCTTCACGGGAGAGCCCAAGCTCTGACTCCATCTGTTCGTAATATTGCTGTTCGGAGCTGTAACCGGCCATACTGCGCTGCAGTTCCTTCTCGACCTCATGATTGGTCACGGTAATCTTTAAGGCCTTGGCCTCTTTGCTGACTACAATATGATTTAGCAATCCAAGGAGCACTTCATCCCCGTGCTTTTTTTTGAGCTCATCTATCCATTGCTGGTCTGTAACCGGCTGATCTCCCGCTCTTGCAATGTCCGAGGACTCCCCCTCTGCGGCCTCTCCCTTGAGTATGGCCATAGCCCGCAGACTCCAGAACAATAAACCTCCGAGCATTAATGTTGCGATCGCCAGTAGTATAACGGCATTGCGCAGCACGCGCTCTTGTCTTGTCATCATCCCATAGCCCTACGATTTCGCTTGATTCAGGATAACCTGCAATTCATCCTTATGAAATACATAAGCCTCGTTACAATAATGGCATACCACTTCCGCCTGGTCATCTTCTTCGATTAACCGTTCCAGCTCATGCTGGCCCAGACTCACCAACGTTTGCTCTACACGCTCACGGGAGCATTGGCAGACAAAATTTATATCGAGTTCATCCATAATAATTACATCAGGAAGCAACCAGCGAAGCATCTCTTCCGGCTCGAGTCCCTGTTCGAGAACGGCGGTAACCGAAGGCAGTGCACCTACTGCCCGCTCAATCTCCGTGATCTCATCATCGGTGAGGCCCGGAAGAAGCTGCACAATAAATCCACCGGCAACTTTCACAGAGTTATCCGTTTCGACAAGCACTCCAAGCCCTACCGCAGCCGGCGTTTGCTCGGATACCGCAAAATAATAGGTAAAATCCTCACCAAGCTCTCCCGAAACAATAGGAACACTCCCCCGGTAAGGCTCCTTCATGCCCAGGTCCTTACTGATATCGATGAACCCTTCTGTTCCCACTGCTCCCGCGACATCCAGTTTGCCGAGACTGTTGCTTGGCAAATGAACATGCGGATTCTGTACATAACCACGAACTTCTCCAAGAGCATTAGATTCCGCAACAATCTGTCCAAGCGGTCCGTTTCCCTTGACCATAATTGCCAGTTTTTCCTCACCCTTGAGCATTGCACCCATCATAGCAGCGGCTGTAACCGTACGGCCCAGCGCTGCTGTTGCTGTGGGATACGTATCGTGTCTGCGCCGAAGCTCGTCGACAAGCTCAGTGGTACGGACTGCAAAAGCTCTTACTTTGCCGTTCATCGCCGTTCCCCGAACCAGCCGATCTTTTTTTTCATCCATTGGTTGCATACTCCTCCTGTCATTTACCCCATACGGGTTCTATATCTTTATTTGTTACGGTCATAAATAATTCTTAAGCCTTCCAGCGTCAGCATAGGATTAACTTCGTCTATACATTCGGTTTCGCCGGCAATCAGTGTCGCCAGGCCTCCTGTAGCGATTACTTTCAGCACCGGGGCATTCATCTCCAGCTTAATGCGTTTCACAATACCTTCAACCTGACCCGCGTAGCCAAAAATAATCCCAGCCTGCATGGCGTGTACGGTATTGCGCCCAATGACTTTCTTCGGCTTCTCAAGCTCAATCCGCGGCAGCTTAGATGCCCGCTGATATAATGCCTCAGTAGAAATACCCAGTCCCGGTACAATCGCACCGCCAAGATAGTTTGCACCGGCATCAATGCAGTCAAACGTAGTCGCCGTTCCAAAATCAACGACGACTAGCGGACATTTATATTGTTCAATGGCGGCAACCGCATTTACAATCCGGTCAGCACCAACTTCACGCGGGTTCTCATACCGCAGATTAAGCCCGGTCTTAATGCCCGGGCCAACAAGCAGCGGTTCCTTGCCAATGTATTTCACACACATCTCCACAATCACCTGTACAAGGGGTGGAACAACCGAGGAGATAATGACCCCTTCCACGTCCTTGAAAGATATATTCGACATATGAAACAAATTATGAATCAATACACCATATTCATCTGATGTCGATTGACGGGCTGTGCTGAGCCTGAAATGATGGAGCAGTTCGCGCCCCCGGTATACCCCAAGGACAATATTTGTATTCCCGATATCTACAGCAAGCATCATGAAAGGTGCTCCTCCTTCTTCGCATTCAGATCCAGACTGATATCCAGACTGGAGAAGGAATAGGTGAGCCTGCCGACAGAAATCACATCAACCCCGGTCTCAGCAATGCGGCGGACTGTCTCTAGGGACACGTTGCCGGAGGCTTCGGTTTTGACATGAGGGGCTTTGGTTTTAATCCGTCTTACAGCTTCAGTCATCAGTTCAGGGGACATATTGTCCAGCATAATTATATCTGTCCCTGCTGCAATCGCTTCTTCAACCTGCTCCAGGCTCTCCGTCTCCACTTCAATGGTCATCGTATGCGGAATATTAGCCCGGGCCCGTCCAACAGCCTGACGAATTCCTCCGGCTCCCTTGATGTGGTTGTCTTTAATCATTACGGCATCGTATAGGCCGAAACGGTGATTAGCGCCACCACCAATACGAACGGCGTATTTCTCCAGCATCCGGTGACCGGGAGTTGTTTTGCGTGTATCCACCAGCCGGGAAGGCAATCCCTCAAGCTTTTGTACAAAAGAGTGAGTACGGGAAGCCACACCCGATAAACGCTGCATTAAATTAAGTGCTAAACGTTCTCCGGTGAGAATCGAATGTGTACTGCCTTCTACCTCGGCGATAACAGTCCCTTTGGTTATAGCCTGACCTTCTTGTACCATGGCAGTGAACACAAGGGAAGGATCTACCACCTCAAAAACCAGTTCTGCTACAGGAACGCCACAGATAATACCATCCTCTTTGGCGTGAATAATCCCCTTGGATTCATGCCCAGCAGGAATCGTTGTGCGGCTTGTGATATCACCAGAGCCGACATCCTCATGCAGCCATCCCTTAATCATTTGTACCAGTTCTTCATTGTAGCCATTAAACATCATCACTTAATTCCTCCACTATTCCCAGTTCACGAATCTGAAGCAGATGCTTCTGCCAACGGGCATCATCACGCTGAGGATAATCCTCACGGTAATGCGCACCTCGGCTCTCATGACGTGCTAAGGCTGATTCGGTAATCAGCAGACAACAGGTCAGCATATTGGCGAACTCGTATTCTTCACGTTTGGTCAAAGCTGAATGGAAGATAGGCAGTTGGCGCTTCAATTCATCTAATCCTTTGAGCAGCATCTCTTCATTCCGCCGCAGACCTGCATATCGTACCATTACCTTTTGTACCTTCAGACGGCGCTCTACAATAGCCTGGGTTGGGGATTCCACCCTTCCTTCATCGCATCCTGCTGCTATATAGCCACGCTCAAGCGGCGGCAGCTGACGGATACGTTCAATAATCCTCCGACCAAAAACAACAGCCTCGGACAGTGAATTACTGGCTAGCCGATTAGCTCCCTGCACTCCGGTAGAGGACACTTCCCCGCAGGCAAACAACCGGGAGATATTGCTCTCTCCATTAAGATCGGTCTTGATGCCTCCCATCATATAATGCGCAGCCGGAGCCACTGGAATCCAATCACTTGTAATATCCAGCCCATAACTCATACAGGTTGCATAAATAGTCGGAAAACGGTGTCTGACCATTTCTGCCGACTCGTGAGTTATATCCAGGTACACAAAAGTAGATTTGGTCTGCTCCATTTCACTGATGATGGCCCGGGCAACGATATCACGAGGCGCAAGCTCCAGGAGCTCATGATAGCGTTCCATGAAACGTTCACCATTGATATTACGCAGCACAGCACCCTCGCCGCGGACCGCCTCGGAGATCAGAAAACGCGGTGCCCCCGGATAACTTAGCGCTGTAGGGTGGAACTGAATGAATTCCATGTCGCGAATATGCGCGCCGGCCCGGTAAGCAATCGCCACACCATCTCCGGTTGCTACCTCTGGGTTCGTAGTATAACGGTACAACTGACCGGCTCCCCCGGAGCACAGTATGGTTGCAGCTGCCTGGAGAAACAAGCGTCCGCCCCCAGGGCGCTGGACCAGGGCACCCACACATTCTCCTCCGTCAGTGATAAGATCGATCACAAAATGATCATCCCATACCTCAATATTTTCATGCTCCGCTACCTGCTCTCCCAGAGCGCGCACAATTTCATATCCTGTTGCATCCCCATTGGCATGCAGAATACGCCGGTGGCTGTGCGCACCTTCTTGGGTGAGCGCAATCACGCCGTTCTCTTTATCAAAAAGTGTGCCTAGACGGATTAACTCACGCACTCCTTCAGGCCCTTCATTTACAAGAACATCAACAGCCGCTGATGAGTTAAGTCCCGCTCCCGCCATCAGTGTATCCTGACGGTGATAGGCAGGTGAATCATCATCGGCAAAGACAGCAGCTATGCCACCCTGGGCATAACGGGTATTGCTCTCCATCAGCGTTTTTTTGGTTATCATAATGACTTTCCGGTCTTCACTGGCTTTGATCGCTGTGAACAAACCGGCGATGCCTGAACCGATGACGATACAATCCGTTTGGACTGTTGGAAGCTCGCTAAGGTCGAAATCAACCAAATATTGTGGAATCATGACCGCTTTTCACCTGTTTCAACGAAAGAGTAGCGCATGCTACCGGACTTGTAGCATGCGCTCTAGGGATGTTCTGGCTTTGTCGGCGACAGCGGGCGGTACATAAATCTGCGGCTTCATCGTCTCCAGGCATTTGACCAGTTTTTTGAGATTATTTACTTTCATATTAGGGCAAACGAGAAATTTGGTGGCAAAATGAAACTCTTTATCCGGACTGTCTTTCCGGAGCTGATAGCCGGTGCCATCTTCTGTTCCGACAATGAACTGCTTGCGGTCGGATTTTTTACAATAATCAATAATGGATGTAGTACTGCCTACATAATCGCCCATGGCCACTACCTCAGGTCGGCATTCCGGATGAACTACAAATTCAGCTTCCGGATATTTTGCTCTCATTTCAATTACGTCTTTGACGGTGAGCATGTCATGGGTATTACAGTAGCCTTCCCAGATGATCAGCTTTTTGCCGGTCTGATCCTGAACATATTGGCCCAGGTTCTTGTCAGGCACCCAGATAATTTCTTCGGCATCCAGCGATTCAATAACCTTCACCGCATTGGCAGATGTACAGCAAATATCCGTTTCCGCCTTGATTTCCGCTGATGAATTGATATAGGTAACCACTTTGGCATTAGGGTGCTGTGCCTTCAGCTTGCGCAAACCATCCACATTCACCATGTCGGCCATCGGACAGCCAGCGCGCTCATCCGGAATAAGGACCGTTTTATTCGGAGCCAGAATTTTGGCACTCTCTCCCATGAAGTGGACACCGCAGAATACAATTACATCAGCATCCGTTTCGGCTGCCTTTTGGGCAAGTAAAAATGAGTCTCCCCGAAAATCTGCCACTTCCTGAATTTCATCACGCTGATAATAATGAGCCAAAATGATTGCGTTCCGTTCTTTCTTAAGCTGTTCGAGGCGCACACGAAGTTCACGATTCTGTTCCTGCTTGCGCTCAAGCGCCAGAGCTTCCACGGTCTGTTCTCCCCCTTATGTCTTCACGGCTTTTAGCCGGCACATACTTAGCAATCTCCCCGGAATTTGCGGGTACGCAGCAGCCACCCAGCCCTGCGATTGATTCGTCATATATTATTTAATATTTAATCACTAATGTACACAACGTTCCACCCACTGTCAATGTAACCCGGCTGGCAGAAGACGTTCTTCTGGGCACTGAAAAGATAAAAAAATCCGGAGTACCCTAAGGTTCTCCGGATCTTAAATCACTTACAATCTAGACGAGACTTCCGCCACCGTCTTTATTACCGTCATCCGAGCCGTTTCCATGCTCTGTATCCGTGTTGTTCGGAATATCCTTGGACAAGTCCCCGATAGTAGTAGAGGTATCCTCAGCTTTACCTTGAATGCGGACACGCACATCACCAATGGAATCAATGACAGGCTCGCCTTCTTCGTGGGTAACGCCAGGCACTTCTACCGGTTTGCCGTCTTCTGTCAGATAACCCTGCTCGATCAATTCCTTGATCTGATCCAGCTCCAGCGTTTCTTTCTCAAGAAGTGTATTGGCAATCAGGTGCATCTCTTTGGAGTATTTGGTCAGCAGCTCTTTGCAGCGTTCATAACTGCTGCGGATAAAGTTCTGCATTTCCTGATCGATCTCGTATGCAATGGAGTCACTGTAATTCTGCTCATGCCCGATATCACGGCCCAGGAAAACCTGGCCCTGAGAAGTACCGAACTGCATAGGTCCCAGCTTATCACTCATACCGTATTCCATAATCATGCTGCGCACAATCCGTGTAGCCTGCTGGAAGTCACTGTATGCGCCTGTACCGATCTCGCCAATGAATAGCTCTTCAGCGACACGCCCGCCAAGGAGTCCCGTTACCTTATCAAGCAATTCCTGCTTGGTAACAAGCATACGGTCTTCTTTCGGAAGCATAATTACGTATCCGCCTGCACGGCCGCGCGGGATGATGGTCACCTTGTGAACCATATCCGCATGTTCCAGGAAATAACCGACAATCGTATGACCGGCTTCGTGGTAAGCCACAATACGCTTCTCGCGATCACTAATGACACGGCTGCGTTTCTCGGTACCTACGATTACCCGGTCAATGGCTTCATCCACTTCATTCATGGAAATATCCTTACGGTTACGCCGTGCAGCGAGGAGTGCTGCCTCATTTAGCAGGTTCTCCAAATCCGCTCCGGTGAAACCGGTAGTACGCTTGGCGATAACGTCAAGTCTAACGTCCTTCGTCAATGGCTTATTGCGGGAATGAACCTTGAGTACAGCTTCGCGGCCTTTCACATCCGGACGATCCACTGTAATCTGACGGTCAAAGCGTCCCGGACGAAGCAGGGCCGGGTCAAGGATATCTGCACGGTTGGTAGCCGCAACGATAATTATTCCTTCATTACCGCCAAAGCCGTCCATCTCAACGAGCAATTGGTTGAGGGTTTGTTCACGTTCGTCATGTCCGCCGCCAAGTCCTGCGCCACGCTGACGTCCAACTGCATCAATTTCATCGATAAAGATGATACAAGGTGCATTCTTCTTAGCGTTCTCGAACAAATCACGTACTCGGGAAGCGCCGACACCGACGAACATTTCAACGAAGTCGGAACCGGAGATGCTGAAGAAAGGAACCCCAGCTTCACCGGCTACCGCACGGGCCAACAGGGTTTTACCTGTACCTGGAGGGCCCACGAGAAGCACACCCTTAGGAATGCGGGCTCCTACTGCGGCAAATTTACGCGGATCTTTGAGGAATTCCACGACTTCGACAAGCTCCTGCTTCTCTTCATCGGCCCCTGCAACATCCTCGAAACTAATTTTCTTCTTCTCTTCATTATATAACCGGGCCTTGCTCTTACCGAAATTCATTACCTTGCCGCCGCCACCCTGTGCCTGATTAAACAGGAAGAAGAACAGGATGAACATGATAACCAGCGGAATGATGGAAGAAAGGAACGTCAGCCAAATGCTGTCACCCTCCATCTTCTTCTGCGATAACTCTATGCCGTTATTATCACTGGCAGCTACGAGTTCATTAATGGCTTGATCTGTAGGAGGAACAAATGTGGAAAAGTTCTTCGATTTAGCATCTGAAGGCTGCTGTTTATATTCGCCGGTTACGGCAAATGCATTGCCTTCGAACTGAATCGTCATGCTCTTCACATTGTTATTCTTGATCTCCTGTCTTAACTCATCGTATCTAGGGAAATCGGCGGATTCATTTCCATTGCTTACAAACTGGACAATGCCCACCACGACTAAAAATAAAATCAAATAAAAACCAGAATTCCGGATGAACCGATTCATCCCCTACCTCCTCTCACAACACTCAAGTTATTGTACCATAGCCTGCCCAGACTCCTCAAATTTGACAGAAGTCAGGGAACCGATCCGTAGATCTAAGGCTGCGATTAGCTCATTTGGAATAAATCTCAGGCTTCAGTACACCGACGTAAGGGAGGTTCCGATACTGCTCGGCATAATCCAGTCCATACCCTACTACGAATTCGTCCGGAATTACAAATCCGGTATACGCGGCTTCCAGACTAACTGTGCGCCCTGCCGGTTTGTCAAACAAGGTGACCACAGTCACTGATGCAGCATTGCGCCCTTGAAGCATTTCAATCAAATAGCTGAGCGTTAGCCCGCTGTCAATAATGTCCTCCACAATCAGAACATCGCGTCCCTCAACGGAAGCATCCAAATCCTTGATGATTTTGACTACGCCTGAGGATTTGGTGGATGCTCCATAGCTGGATACCGCCATGAAATCCATTTCAACCGGCACTGTAATGACTTTAACCAAATCTGCCATAAAGATAAACGCGCCTTTTAGCACACAGATGACGAGTGGCGTGCGTCCTGCATATTCCGTACTCAGCTGGGCGCCGAGCTCCCTGATTCTTTGTTGGATTTCCTCTTCGCTGATCAAGATTTCCTGAATATCGTTCTGCAACTTGCGAACCTCCTAAGTTATACTATGAAAGACTTACTTTGACCATTACGCTTCTTCGCTCTTCTCCATATCCTCCAGAGACAATAAAAGAACCGAGGCCGTGTGCCGCCCTACTGCGGCATGCATCGAGCGTCTAACGCCCGGAATCCAGACAATATTGCCCAGACCATCACAAACGAGGGGAATCACAGAGCGTTCGGAAGAAGGTATTTTATCATCAATGTAAATATCTTTTACCTTTTTGCTTCCGTTTAATCCCATAACCCTTATGGTATCTCCAGGCAAACGGGAACGGATGGTGAGTGGCAGGACCAGCTCGCTGCTGTCAAACCACGCCAACATTTCCCCAAAGTCCTCCCCCAGTACAGAAAAATTTTCTCTCTCCAGCACCGACATCGTCAATACTTTTCCTATCTCCTTAATTTCAATACGGGGATGAGGCAAAGACAGCCGATATGTATAGCTTAATTGCTGCTTCGGAGGCTTGGACAAGAACACAATAGTATCGTATTGCCGCATGCAGGTCAGTCCGCCACCCAAATTCAAACTCCATACCGTGGGATGCTCCTGCAGCGTTCCGCGGCGTACTGCTTCAATCTTGGAAAAGTCCAAGCTCGATGAATCCGCCGACAGATAATTTAATATTAGTTTAATCAAACGCCGTTGTAAAGCGGAGGGTACGGCCGCAAAAGAGGTCCTCTTCAAAGAACATTTTCCAGAATCGACCAGAACAAGCTCATCAAAACATTTTCCCGCTGCCGCTTCCATAAATTCATCTTCCGCCTGAACAATTTCAGACAATTGAAGTAGCGACTGCTTCACTCTGGGATTGTACTCTTCAAGCGTTGGGATCAGCTCCAGCCTTACCGCGTTGCGTCTATACTCCGTCATTAAATTACTGGCATCCTCAGCATATGAAAACCCCTCCTGCCGGCACAATCCGACAAGAGCTGTTTTGTTAATACGCAGGAAGGGCCGGATTAGTTCCACCTTTTTTTCGGTGCGTTTCCACCGCATGCCCGCAAGGCCTGAGGGACCGCTTCCCCGAAGCATGCGCATCAGCACAGTTTCGGCCTGATCGTCTGCATGGTGAGCCAGCGCAACCGAACGGGCTCCATAGCGGTGCGCCGTATCGATGAGAAACTGATAACGTTTCTGCCGTGCTGCTCCCTCCGGCCCAAGACCGCTCTCTTTGACGAGAGAGGGAATATCAAACTCTGCCAGCTCAAAGGGAAGTCCGAGCTCGCGAGCCATGGCACGGACAGATTCCGCTTCTTCTGCCGATTCTGCACGAAAGCCATGATTCACATGCGCACAGATTAAGGTTAGCGGTATCCGGTTCAGGGCGATTTCATTCAGAATATGCAAAAGAGCCACAGAGTCCGGCCCTCCGGAAACTGCGACTACAATGGTGTCATGGGGCGACCATAGCCGATGCTCAGCTGCAGACTCCAATACGGATTCCACCAGTTCTTTCATTTGCTCCATACGGCTCCCTTTCTCACCCGGTAACGGGCCGGAACTGGCATGAGATGCCAAGCCCTCCCGATATTATGTATAATTTTCAAAATCGAAATACGTAGTAAATCGTAAATACAAGCAAAAATAAGGATAGCGCGAATGCACTTTTTAACCAGCCGGGTGTCGCCATTGATTCTTTCCCCGGTTTTCTTGAATTGTAAATATGGGTCCTCCAGGCTTCTGTTGCCGCCTCCGTTCCCGGGAATCCGCCTTTAAGTGCCAGACACAGCCAAGCAGAGAGCTTCTTATCGGGCAAAGTTCTGGCCAGCTTCAGCAGCTCGTCGGCACTTCTAGTCTGCGGCAGCTGGGAGGCAGCTGTCTTCAACCCTTCTTCATCCAGTAAACGCAGACACAGCACTGCAAAGGCAAACAGATCGTAATTCTCGTCACCCATACGGCTGCCCGCATTCCAGTACCCGCGGTCATGCCATTCAGTAAATTGCTTCACACTGCGGCCAAGCGGGCTGGCACCGCCGTAATCAATCAGCTCTGCCTCTCCGTAATTGGACACCATTACGTTCTCTGGCTTCAAATCTCCAAACACAAAGCCGCACTCATGCAGATTGCGTAGCTTCTCCAGCAGCTTGAGGCCAACCAGACCTAACCAGGAGGCCCCGTTCTTGGCTAAAAAATGGTGCAGCGGCCGGCCCTCCACATAACGCATAACATAAAAAGGCACGCTATCAGCGTCTTTAAAATCATCTGATTCGAGTAAATAGGAGGACAAGGGAGATTCACGGTGTGCACGATGCTCTTTTCGCTTCCTGCTGGATTGCAGGCTGGTCAGAACATTGATCTCGGATTGCAGCTCAAGGGTATCGTTACCGATCTTGAGGGCATAGAGCTCCCGTCTGCCTTCCCGCTGCACCAGATATACGGTTCCGTTCGCTCCTCTTCCCAGCATCCGCTCAACGACATAACGGTTTCCCCGCCATTTGCCGCTGATTACTGTGCCGGCAGGATAGGGCGGATTAGACGACATACCCACCAATCATCCCTTCTTTTTCATCGTAACCGTCATCTGTCGGACGTTCACGGTGTCCATCCAGTGTATCATAACGGTAATGCTCAAGCACCTTGAATATGGCCGGTCCAGTAGGCGTGGCCCCGCGCATCTTCAGCTTGGAGAACAAGGAGCGGACCTCCGACACATTATGTGTCCAGTCCATATCCAGCATGGCATCCTCACTACTGGAGCGTCCCGGAAAATGGAAAACGGCTATTTCGCTCTTACCCTCCCGGGCCTCCAGGCTAAGCGCCAGATCACGGATCGCATCTTCTACAGCACCCAGCTTAGGCTTCATGCTCGCACTGGCATCGATCAAAAGCGCAATACGCAGTGGTGAGGTTTCGGTCAGTTCATCGACAACTGTAACCACCTGCGAGCGCTGAAGAGGAGGCAGCTCCTCCAGTGAGCCTTCTCCGAGTATTTTTTTTACCTCTTTATTAACCGCCTGTTGAATCGTCTGAACCACCGTCTTGCGGGTCATCATCTGAATCGTCTGTGCCAGCTGCGGCGTTCCAACGATCCGGCTGATACCGCCACCGGCCTTGGCAATATCGGAAATCTCTTGGCTGCCAAGCTCCCCGATAGTACCATAATCGACTACACCGACCACATTAACGGTGATGCCTTCCTGACGTGCATGCGCCGCAGCCATCACCGGACTCTCCCCTACGTTCGAACAACCGTCAGTAATAAGCAGAATCTGCTTCATGACTGATCACTCCCCTTCCTTGTATATGTTTCTAGCATATCCAAGGTAGAGAGATTTCAAACTCCGCTTAGCGGGATTCCAGATAAAAACCAGCTGTGAATAAGGGGAACTACGAGAAATGTTTGGACTTCCGATCGCTGTTGTCCTCCGATTTCCAGATTAGAACCGCATTAAGCGGTTGAAATCGGAGGACAAAGGCGAACGCTGACGCTTCTACAGTTCCAAACTTCCTCTGCGTTCCTTCAATTCACATCAAGTTGTCAAACTGAAAGAAGGCACCGCTGAGCCAGCGGCTTGGGAAACAAGAGAGACAGGCAGCATTTAGAGGGTTGATTTCCCCTGATGCTCTGAAAAAGTAATTACCTCAACCCGGACAAAAAATATGCTCCACCCGCGGCTATAGCTACAAAAAACAGTGCCAGTTAAATGATAGATTAGCTTACAGTACGCGGTCGCTCCATCCGGCCGATACCCGGCAAATGCAGGCTGGACCATTCCGGATGGAAGTGATCCAAGCGGCTGACTACGATCGTCATATCATCATGGATTTCATTACCTTGATACCGGATAACATTTTCCAGCAGATTATCGGCCAGCACCTGGGGATCATCACCCTCAAGCTCCTGGATTAAGCGTTTCATCCATATTTCTTTATTAACGGCATATCCGGGCGCATCATAAATACCATCGGTCATCATTATTAAAATATCCCCTGGACGCAGCTGCATGCTGACGAGATCAACCTCGATATCCTTGATGATTCCAATCGGCAGATTGCTGGCTGTAATAGGAATGACCTCGCTTCCCCGCCGGATGAAGCTGGGGGCTGACGCGATTTTCATAAACGTTGTCTGCGCTGAATACTGGTCAATCAGCGCCATATCCACAGTCGCATAGAATTCGTCCGGAGAACGCAGGAGCAGAATAGAATTAACGGATTTGACCGCGAGTTTCTCATCCATCCCGGACTGCAGGAGCTTTTCCAGCATCCCGAGCGCGGCGCTACTCTCCATGCGGGCCCGCTCCCCGTTGCCCATACCATCACTGATGGAGACAGCAAAGGTTCCATTACCCAGCTCTACAGTGCTAAAGCTGTCTCCAGACAGCATATCACCGCCTTTGGCCGCTCCGGCAACACCTGTATTAACCTCATAGGCTTTGGCCGATCCAAAGGTCACCATCGACAATCCCTCCCGGGGATGAACCGCCGTTTCATTCACAACTGCAATATTCTCATCCAGAATGTCAGAGAGCAGCGGAGCGATCATCTTCCGGCATTCATCAAAGCCGCGGGTATAGGCATGCACCACTTCGATCTCTACCCGGCCCGGGTCCAGGCTCAGAATCTCAATACTATGGATGGACAGGCCCAGCTTCTCCAGTGCTTCACGAATCTGTCCTTCCTGACGGTACATGGCCTGTCCTTCACGTTTGATCTCTTTGGCCAGGTCCTCCATCACCTGAGACACACCTGACAACTGCTCGGCAACAAATTGGCGGCTGTCGTATATTTGTCTTTTCCAGCGCATATCATGCTGGTATAGATCATATTGACCTTTCATCACTTCCAGTACCTCTGCCGTTTTGCCGCAGATCCGGCTCCATTCCGGCGGAAGCTGGGTAGCCGTAATACCGGGGCACTCCTCCACCGTTGTCATCATATCGGTCATATAGCGGTAGGTCTGATAGAACTTGGCATCCCAGCAATGGGAGCGGCGGATGCAGCCAGAGCAGGCGCCTTCGGTCACAGTATTCATGAAATCTTCCATTTCGCGATCCGATTTACCGGCTTCCCCGGCTCGCGGAATCTGACCGAAGCTGCTCGACAATTGGCGGAATACCTGGGAGAACTGGGTTACCCGATCGGCTGTAATATCCCTTACCCTTCTCGCATATTCATGTTGGGAACGGCTATGGTCTGGCGTGCCTGGTACGTATTTGGCAATGGCAGAAATCATCCCTTTAGGTGTAAGAAGAAACAACACTACCGCTGCGCAGGTCTCCCAGGTAGAGGCCATCACATCACCAGGACCCAGGAAGTAGACGGACAGAATGGTTGAGCCGAGTAGCATCCCAATAGAGACCGCACCTTTGCGCCCGGATTGCATCATGCCTGCCAGCATCCCTGAAAAGGCGAGGAGACTCATCTGATAAATCGCCCCAATATCCGCCAGACTGAGGATCAGTCCGGTAACCACACCAACGGCTGCACCAAGCGGGGCGCCTCCAGCCAGGGCAAACAGCAGGATCAGATAGCGGGATAGGATATGCTCAAGCGATAATTCGCCCACACTCCAGCCCACAAGGCCAGTCATCACTGAGGCTAGCAAAATAATCAGGCAAAGCACTTCCTCATTACGCAGCGCCCTGCTTTTTTGCTTGTACGTAAAGATCGGAAGCGCCTGCAAGAATACCAGAGTAAGTACGAATCCGAGCAGAGCATCCAGTGTTGCCATCATCAGCGAATACCAGGTAATTGAGGGTCCAATGACGATTTGGAACAAGCCGACCATAAACGAAGAGACGAAGACCATCAGCGGCGCATAGGAAAGTTCCACTTTTTGAAAACTCTCCAGTCCTTTATACATCAAGAAAAAGATAATCAGCTCCGCGGCTACCATTACGGCACCGGGGAATGGAGTAAAGAGGCTTCCAAGGATAATTGCACCAGCTACAGGCAATATGGAATCTTTACGCATAAATACAATAACGGCAAAATAAGCTGCAGCAAAAGGGGACAGCTCATCCAGAATCATCGCACGGCCGAGCAGAAAACCCATAAGACTCAGGAGCAGCATCCACTTTTTCACTATGAAAAGCTGGATTACCGGCTGCTTCAGACTCCACGCCTTAGCCCGGTCCCCCCAGCTATCCCTCTGATCTTTGTCATTGTTTCCAGCTCTTGTCCACTCCGGCAAATTCACCACATTGCTTTTACCCATTCCTCTACACCACCCGTTTAAGAATTTATGAGTCTCATTATATAGCGGGGGTCTTTGGAAAGTTTGTCAGAAATGGAGGGCGGCCTGTAAGAAATTTCCGACAAAAAAGCCTGTACCGACATTCTGTGGAAAAGCCTGCGCATCCCTTACGGGACAGCCGGTTGGCGGAATTTATGGAAAGCACTTCCACATTTTACATACCTGCGGCTGCAGATATTCGTCAGCGATTGCTCTGGAGTTATGTGAGAATGGCAAGGATACTGTCGGGAATATATTTCCAGCCGACAAAATAGCCCTGCCAAGTAGAACCTGATTTCACAGTGTCTATTCACTATTTCTGGATTAGCACAGCCTTTTCATTCCGGGCATACAAAAAAACCGCAAAGGGCATTTCGCCCCCGGCGGTTATTAATGATGTACATGTATGAAACTATACGCGCTTGGCTCCACGGCCTCCGCGCTTTCCTTCTGTGTTCTTCTTGATCGAAGATATCCGTTCTTCGCTGTCTTTCAGGAAGCGTGACATTTTATCCTCGAATGAAGGTTTACCGGCTGCAGGCTTGAATGGACGCCCTCCCCGTTCACGATTAAAACCACCGCCGCCTCCACCACTGCCGCCACCGCCGCCGAAACGGTCTCCACCGCTTGGACGTTCAGGTCTTGGAGCTCTGGGGGGACGTACTTCCGATGCCGGCTTATCTACGGCCTGCTTGATGGAAAGTCCGATCTTACCGTCCTTGTCAACGTTAATCACTTTGACGGTCACCACATCAGCAATCTTCAAATGATCATTAACATCTTTGACGTAATTATCGGCGATTTCCGAGATGTGAACGAGACCTGTGACACCTCCTGACAGATCCACAAATGCTCCGAAATGCGTGATGCCTGTCACCTTGCCCTCTAACTTGGTGCCCACTTCAATTGCCATAGAATAAAATGATCCTCCCTTAAAAATATACAGACGAATATAAAGTCCATCCTGTCTGCGGTGATTTGATTATACAGTAAAGAACAAATCAAGGCAACACAGCGAAAGCCCCTTTTGGCCTGCTTTATTCCCCTGATTGCTCTGTACGAATAGGTGTTTCGCCTTTAGGATACATATTGTACCATTTACGCGCCAATTGTCCGACATACTCATCATCATTCAGGCGGGATACTTCATATTTCAATTGATTAAGAGAAGTTGTCACCGTCTCATTGCTCTCTTGCTTCTTGGCGAGCTGTTCACTCTTTTCTGCAATAGCCGCACTCTGGGCAAAGAAAATAAAACCGGCCCAGCCGAAAAACACAGCAACGACGAGCGTCCATATGAATTTTCTTCTCTTCGCGCCTGCGGCCGAAGCTTTATGGCTATTCCCCTTCTCTTCCGCAGAGAATCTGTTCATGCAGCGTTCCTCCAGTTCAAGGTCAGTGTTTCCTTTTGGTGTGTATCCATGCTATGCATCTCGTGACCCAGCCGCTGTGGCGGAGCCGGGAGACATGTGGAGAGATCCACCTTACAGGAAATACCCAAATGGGCTTCGTTAGACGCAGCAGCAGCTTTAGAATAAATAACAGGATACGGCCCAGCAGCTGCAGTATGCCTCTCAAGAGGCGCCACAACAAGCGCAGCGGTCCACCTATTAACACTTCTATAACTCTCCATAGCAGTCTGCACGTATACTGAACCGACTGAATTAACATTACCACAAAACGGCGCACCGTAACACTGAAGATTAAAAAATAGATCCATACACCTAGAAACAGGCCTAAGAAGACATAAAACCTCAATTGTCCCTGATTTCCGGCATAAAGCATGCGAAAGACCAGCAGCGCAGCCCATATCCAATACAAGAGATCGAGAAGCGCATTCAGCCACTTGGGAAAGCTTAATTTCAGTGACAGCACCCGGTAGCTGTCATAGGCCAGTCCCATGGCTGTGCCAGCCAGCATCATATAGAACAGGGTCATCCACTGAACTGTGGGATTCATTTAAACAGCTTGCCGAGTAATCCTTTATTTTTGCCTTGCGCTCCGGGATCCAGATAAATCAGCGATTGCACATTGCCCTCCAGAGACAATATGCCATTCTCCAGACTTAAGTTTTTGATATGTAAATGATTTCCCCGAATGGTGAGATGGCCAAGTTCCGTACGCAGCAGAAACTCTTCACTGTCGAAGCTTTCCACGTTCTGCACACCGGTAAGCTCCAGCTGTTTGCGGCTGTGCATGTGCAGATCGTGCTGTTTATTGACTTTTACTGGCTCGATCATAGCATGTACCCCTCCTTCTTGATTCTAATCTATGGGGGAAGGAGAGGTTATAGAACAGAAACAAGTGGAACCGGCTAATTTACTGCGTGAAACCTAGAAACTCTTATATTTTCAAAAAAAGCGCTACTCCACAGAATGCAGAGCAGCGCTTTTCTCAGAAACTTTACGAATCTGCTTACCAGTCGAGGCCGCTGCTTTTGGCAACAGGCTCTTCACGAAGCAGTGTATACATACCTGCGGCCTCGTCCTTGCGGGTCGTTTCGACCAGCTTCTCCACTTTGACCGTCACAAGTTTTTGACCGAATTGCACAGTGATCTCGTCGCCGATCTTCACTGTACTGCTCGGCTTGGATTCTTTCCCGTTGATCAGCACCCGGCCTTGTTCGGACACATCCTTGGCCACTGTGCGGCGCTTGATCAAGCGGGAGACTTTCAGGAATTTATCAAGACGCATTAGTTGACGGCTTCTTTGAGCTTGTTGCCAGCCTTGAAGGCCGGTACAGTCGATTCAGGAATTTCAATCGGTGTGCCCGTTTGCGGGTTGCGGCCGGAGCGGCCGGAACGTTTGCGGGTTTCAAAGGTACCGAATCCGATCAGCTGCACTTTATCGCCTTGTGCAAGAGCTTCGGTAATTTCGCCCAGTACTCCGTTCAATACAGCTTCAACATCTTTTTTTGCCAATCCGCTTTTTTCGGAAATGTTGTTAACCAAATCTGTCTTGTTCATAATTTGAAGTTCCTCCTAGGATACAAAAAAATAAATGAAACGCGATTGTGCGCCAGGATATGCCGCAAATCGTCATTTCGTCTTTATGATATTCTTGATGCCAACCCGAATTCCTGCCACGAACCGCCAATTTTTTAAAAATATAAGTCTCAATATGCTGAGTGCTATAGAGTAACCCTCTATATCCAGCCGAAAAATCCCGGGCTTATAGCACTATAACATTATAAACTACTCTTTGCATTTCAAATCAGAGATTTGCGCGCATTCACAGCATTGCCGCTTTATCGGAGAGCTATACCGGATGTACGGGCAACCCTGTAAAATTAGAGCTTTCGTTCTTCTTTTTTGGCTTCCTGCCAGAGCGCTTCCATCTGTTCCAGACTGCTCTCCTGAACCGAAGTTCCCTGGCTGCGTAACTGCTGCTCAATGTAATGGAACCGGGAGACAAATTTGCGGTTGGTGCGGGTTAGCGCCTCTTCCGGGTCTGCATCGATAAAGCGGGCGGCATTGGCTGCCGCGAATAACAGATCCCCTAACTCCAGCATCTGCTCCTCCGCTGAAGCACCGTTCTCAATAGCTTCCTGCAGTTCGTCTGCCTCCTCACGGACTTTGGCCAGAACGTCATGAACGTTGTCCCAATCAAAACCTACTCTGGAAGCTTTCTTCTGCAGTTTATAGGCTTTCATCAGCGCCGGAAGATCGCGGGGAACTCCACTAAGCGCAGAGTCAGCTTCAGGTTTCAAGCCCTTGCGCCGTTTCTCCTCAGCCTTCATGCCCTCCCAGTTCTTCAGTGCCTCCTCGGCATTGCCCGCTTCGGTATCCCCGAATACATGCGGATGACGGAAAATCAGCTTGTCATTGAGGCCTTCAATCACATCATAGACATTAAAAGTTCCGAGCTCCTCTTCCATCTGGGCATGCAGCATAATCTGGAGCAGCAGGTCACCGAGCTCCTCCTTCATATGATCCGGGTCATCTTCGTCAATGGTTTCGAGCACCTCGTAGGTTTCCTCAATCAGATTCTTGCGCAGCGACTCATGGGTCTGTTCCCGGTCCCAGGGACAGCCCTCCGGACTGCGCAGAATATCAACGATCTCATGCAGACGGGCAAAGCTGCGCCGTCTTGCGTTCTCTTCGCGGTTCGCCGGAACATAGACAAGCGAGAGATTGCCATAGCCTGTAAGGCGGTCAAGCTCATAGAGTGGTATACGGTCTATCTGCTCTTCACCCTCTACTCCGAGCGCATGGCCTACAACGACCTCATACTCCGGCGGATACAGCTCCATGAGGCACAGCTTGGTTTCCGAAGCCGTAAAGCTGTCGTACACCTGGCCGATCAGCGTATGCAGTTCGGGCTGAAGCTGGGAGCTGCGAATGCCCGAGGCATCCAAAAGCTGAAAGCCTTCAATCGGATCAAAACCCAGACGCACAAAAGCCTCGTCCAGGAAGCTTTCCCCGCCTAGAATATCCAGCTTGATTCCCGCCTGCGGGCAGCGCTCCCGCAGCAAAGAAACAGCCGACTCCGCAACCATCGGATGTCCTGGAACAGCATAGACAATTTCTGTGTCCGACGGCGCCGAACCCGCTTCCTCGATCAATTTCGCCGTAATTGCTTCATATACCTCAGGAAAAGAAGACAACGATTCATACAGGCTGTCGAACGACTGTGAAGAAATCTCAAGCTCAGCCAGAGCCGCCATGACCGGATGCTCTGCAGTCCGCACGTAAACGATAGATGCCGCCTTCAGCTTCTTGATAATTCCCAGTGTCAGCCGGTCCGGATTCCCCGAGCCAAGCCCCACCACTGTTAGTGTTGCACTCATGCGATTCTACTCCTTCCAGGCGGCCGCTGCCCTTAATAGCATATGACCGCTCTATGTACTGCTGGTACTTCAATCCGTGCCGCATTTCAGCAGAACTGCTGGCGTTGATTCATAACCGGGCCAGAACCTTTACGGAAAGGCCGGAGGGATTAGCCTAATCCAAACCAGAGCTGCCAGCTCTAGGGAAATAGGCGCAGCTTCTTCAGCTTGTCCGCCAGCCTCGGGCCAAAGCCCGGCAGCTGGCGCAGTTCACTTTCGCTCAGCAGGCGCAGGACTACCGCGCCGATAGCGAAGACAGCGCAGCCTGCGAGCACGCCGAGCAGGCTCTGCGCCAGGGCCGCGGTGCGGCTGCCGCCAAGGCCCGCGGCATCTGCCGCAGCGCCGGTGCCGTAGCTTACGGCGACAGCGGCCAGGGCCAGGCCCGCCAGCAGCAGCGCGGGCCGCAGTAGGGCATCTGCCAGGCGCAGCCGCAGATGGCCCTGGCGGTGCAGCAGCAGCACGTTCAGCGCTGCTGCGAACCCATGCGCGGCCACGCTGGCGATGGCCGCGCCGGTAATGCCCTGCTGCGGCACGAGCAGCAGGTTAAGGGCCGCCTTGAGCAGCGCGGCGGCCAGGAGGTGCAGCGCCGGCGCGCGCACGGCGCCAAGGCCCTGCAGCAGCGCGGCCGAGATGATGCTGACCGTACCGCCGGCGGCGGTGAAGGCCAGCCAGGTCATCGTGCTGCTGCCCGCAGCGTCGCCGTAGAGCGCCACATTGATCGGCTCCGCAAGCACCGCCAGGCCTGCGGAGGCGGCCAGGCCCAGCAGCCAGAACCAACGCAGCGACAAGCTGACGCGGGTCTGGATTAGCCCCAGGTCGCCCCGGTACTTGGCTTCTGCGAGTGCCGGGATGAAGACCACAGACAGCGAAGTAGCCAGCATCGTGACGATCTGCACCAGCGGCAGGCCGCGGTTGTAGATCCCGAACTGCGCCATCGCTGCCGCTTCGCTCCCGCCTGAGGACAGCAGGCGGGGCACGGTGAATACATCCACAAGCCCGATGAGCGGTACGGCCAAGGCCCCCAGCATGACCGGAAGCCCATAGGCCAGCAACTGCAGGGTACGTGTGCTTGCCTTCGGGCTGGCGGGAGCTGCCGTCCTCTGCTCTTGTGTCCATGAGGTCTCAGCCACCACTTCCGATGCGGCAGCAAGCTCAGGCTCTGCTTGACGGCGGCGGTGTCTCCGCAGATATAGCAGCATGATGAGCAGGCCCGCGCCACCCCCTCCCGCTGATCCCAGCAGCGCCCCGGCGGCAATACCTGACGCATCTGCATGGATCGAAGTCAAATACAGCAGCAGTACGATCATAACAGCAACGCGCACCGACTGCTCGGCCACCTGGGAGACCGCAGTAGGAACCATATTATGCAGACCCTGAAAATAGCCCCGCAGCGCAGCCATTAGCGGAACAACGGCCAGCCCCCACGCGCTGGCCCGCAGTGCTGGGGTAATATGCGAGTTGCCGACCCATGCCGAGAGGAGTGGCGCACCTGCATAGACCAGAATTCCAATTACCACCCCGCTTACTCCGGTAAGGACAGCGGAGAGTTTTAGTATCCGGCGTCCTTCCTGCTCCTCCCTACCCGCGGAAGCCTCTGCCACGAATTTGGAAACAGCTGAGGGCAGCCCCAGCATCGCCACCGTTACCAGCATGGTATACAGTGGATATACTGTGTTATAAATACCGAATACAGCATCTCCGCCCAGATTTTGCAGCGGGATTTTCTGTAGGGTGCCAATCAGCTTGGAGAGGATGGCTGCTGCACTAAGAATGAATGCCCCTTGCAGCAGTTTCGAGCCTTGCGATTTAAGTTTCATACATATACCTGCTTCTACAGCTATAACTGCTATGATGGGATGAATTTCTATATTATAACGCATAGGGACACCCCACGACAAAAACCCCGCCTCCCGCTTGGCTTATTTCGCCAAAGGGGAAGCGGGGCCTCCGTGCCACAGCAGTTACTGCTCCATTTGTTTGCCCAGAAAGGCAGCAGCGGTTTCGGCCATTTTCACTTCCATCTGCGCCATTTTCACCGAGTCATCCTTATTCAGCAGGACGACACAACCGATGGGGTCTCCACCGGAAATGATAGGTGCAGCCACATACGAAGAGACGGATTCCGGATGGTCTTTACCAATCTCGTAGCTGCCTGCATTCGTTTCAAGCACCGTCTTCCGGCTCTCCATTACTTTCTCAAGCAATACGCCAACCTGTTTCTCTAGATAATCTTTTTTTGAACCTCCAGCCAAAGCGATAAAAGTGTCCCGGTCGGTGATCATGGTAATATGGCCTGTTCCTTCAAAGAGTGATTCTGCATACTCCTTGGCAAAATCGCCCAGTTCCCCAATTGGAGAATACTTTTTCAGTATGACTTCACCGTCACGGTCGACGAAGATTTCCAGTGGATCACCTTCACGGATACGCAAAGTACGTCTAATTTCTTTGGGGATAACAACTCGGCCGAGGTCATCAATACGGCGAACAATTCCAGTAGCTTTCATTTCACATGTTGCCCCGCTTTCTTAAGAAGTATGGTCCAACTACTGTCCATTATGGGAATGGATAATCCCAGTGATTTATTGAAATATCTGACCATAGTATTCATCTCTTCCCAGTTCCTTATACATCGTCCGGCATGTATTATATTAAACGGGGACGGCCCCCTCGCATCATGCGAGGGGGCCGTCTTAATGATATTTGTTGTATATTATTGGGCCGCTTCCGTTGCAGCCGGAGCCTCAGCGCTTGGTGCCGCTGTAGGCTCTGTTCCGCCAGTTGTTGCTCCCGCAGCTGCAGAGCTCTTCGGCAAATTAATTTTGACATCGAGCGACTTCAGATCCTTCTCAAGGTACGATTCCAGAGCCTGGGACGCGAGCGACCCCTTGATGGTTTCCTTTTGTTCATCGGTCAGCTTATCAAAAGGAGTTTCTGTGCGGGATTCCACTTCCATCACGTGATAACCGTAGACGGTCTTGACCGGATCACTAATCGTATTCAGCGGCAGCGTCTGGGCTGCCTTCTTGAATTCCTCCACATAACCGCCCAGGACCTTGTCCTTAATTTCGCCGCCGCTTTCCTTGGACCCGGTATCATCCGAGTATTCTTTGGCTGTCGCAGCAAAGTCCGCTCCTCCATCCAGCTTGGCCTTCACTTCCTTGGCCAGCTTCAGCGCATCCGCATCGGTACGTTCCTTACCTGCAGCATCCTTAAGACCGATCAGCACATGGCGTAGCGTAGCTACCGTGAAGTCGCCTTTGGTTTTTTCAAACTCAGCCTTTACCTGGTCGTCCGTAACTTTCAGCAGCATGTCCTGATATACAGTCAGTACACGCAGCATGTAGGCATGGATATCTTTTTCTGTCAGATTGGCTTCCTTCAGCGTGCTTTCATAGGTCTCCCCTAAGCCTTTCTTAATGGAGTTTACTTGTTCGTCTGCTTGCTTCTCAGCTTCTTTCTTCGCGGCATCCGTAGCTTTACCGGACAGATATTCAAATGCGACCTCCTGCTTCAGGATGGATTCCTTGAAGGCGTCAATTTCCAGGTACTGCGCCTGCTGTGGCGACAGAAGTTTCATAACACGGGTATCCATTTCAAATTCTTTTTCGGTAATCGTACCGCCTTTGTAAGTAGCTACCGCTTTGCTGTTATCTTCAGCGGCATTATTGTTATTATTGCTGCTGCAAGCTGCCAGCATAGAGAAGGAAATGGCTGCCGCAAGTGAAACCAGCAGCACTTTCCAGGATTTTGTTTTATTTGATGACATCATGTAATTCTCCCTTCGATTTTAAAGACTGTTTGGCCGCCGCCAGGAACTGTTCCAGCAGATCAAGCAGTTCCTTGTCCCCCAGATCCTTTGATTTCACACGGATAGTTGCCTTGGCGTCCCTATCAAATTGTACACGTCTTTCAAAGTTATTTCCAACCTTAGCGAGCTTTGCCGTGTCAAAAGCGCCGGTGCTGCCTTCATGGAAGTTAAGCGAGACCTCATCGCCCCGCCGGACCATCGATTCCATTCCGTAGAGCTTGCCGTATACCTTCAGGCGGGCTACAGATAACAGATTGACAACAGCCTCAGGCAGTTCACCGAAACGGTCGAGCAGCTCGTCTTCAAGTTCTGCGGCATCCTCAAGGGCAGCCACCGCAGCAACTTTCTTGTATATCTCTATTTTTTGAATACTGTCATAGATATATTCGGATGGCAGATAAGCATCAATCGACAAGTCAATTACCGTATTTCCTTGCTTAAGTGAGGTATCCTCTTCACCCAGCACGCTGACTTTGCGTTTGCGGATCTCTTCTGCAAGCATCTGCGAGTAGAGGTCAAAACCGACAGACGCAATGAATCCGTGCTGTTCAGCACCAAGCAAATTGCCCGCTCCGCGAATGGAAAGGTCACGCATGGCGATTTTGAACCCGGAGCCAAGCTCCGTAAATTCCTTAATCGACTGCAGCCGCTTCTCGGCTACCTCAGTAAGCACCTTATCGCGCTGGTACGTGAAATAGGCATAAGCAATCCGGTTGGAACGGCCCACCCGCCCGCGAAGCTGATACAGCTGGGACAGCCCCATTTTGTCAGCATCATGCACAATCAGCGTGTTAACATTCGGAATATCTACCCCTGTCTCGATGATGCTTGTGCTGACCAGTACATCGTATTCCCCATCCAGAAAGTCAAGAATGGTCTTCTCCAGCTCTGACTCCGACATCTGGCCATGACCAATACCGACCCTAGCTTCCGGAACGAGCATGGAGATTTGCGCAGCCATTTCCTGAATACCCTGTACGCGGTTATACAGATAATAGACCTGCCCGCCCCGGGCCAGCTCACGCTCTACAGCCTCACGGGTAAGCGTCTGGCTGTGCTCTACCACGTACGTCTGTACAGGAAAGCGGTTCTCCGGCGGTGTCTCAATGACTGACAAGTCCCTCACACCGAGCATGGACATATGCAGGGTCCGGGGAATAGGTGTAGCCGTAAGAGTAAGTACATCAACATTGGTCTTCAGTTTCTTGAGCTTTTCCTTATGTGTAACCCCGAAACGCTGCTCCTCATCCACGATCAGAAGACCCAGATCCTTAAAGACCATATCCTGCGACAACAGCCGGTGCGTACCAATAACCACATCTACGGTTCCCTGTCGTACACCCTTGATCGTCTCATTCTGCTCCTTGCGGCTGCGGAACCGGCTGAGCACCTGAATGTTAAGCGGATAGTTGGCAAAACGCTCGCGGAAGGTCTCATAGTGCTGCTGGGCAAGAATCGTCGTTGGTACCAGAACCGCAACCTGCTTGCCTTCAATCGCAGATTTAAATGCGGCACGAATGGCTACCTCCGTCTTGCCATAGCCTACGTCACCGCACAGCAACCGGTCCATCGGACGGTTCTGCTCCATATCCTTCTTGATCTCTTCAATGGCCCGCAGCTGATCGCGCGTCTCTTCATAAGGGAACATCTCTTCGAATTCGTGCTGCTCCTGGGTATCCTTCTCAAAGCCATAGCCCAGGGCACTCTGACGTTCAGCATAGAGTTTAATCAGATCATCGGCAATATCCTGTACCGAAGACCGCACCTTACTTGTAACTCTCGTCCATTCATTACCGCCAAGCTTATATACCTTCGGCTCCTTATCTTCCGAGCCCACGTACTTCTGAATCAGATCAATTTGTTCAATTGGTACGGAGAGTTTATCTCCTCCGGCATACATAATATGCATATAGTCCCGGTGAATTCCGCTGACCTCCAGCGTCCCGATTCCCATATACTTCCCGATCCCGTGATTTTGATGAACAACATAATCACCAATCTTGAGTTCAGTGTAACTCTTGATCCGTTCAGCATTATCAATGCCTTTGGAAACCTTGCGCGCCTTGCGCTGCTTCTGGGAGAACATTTCTCCTTCGGTAATCACCGCAAGATGAATGGAAGGCAGCTCAAAACCGGAACCCAAATTGCCTTGTAGAATGGTAGGCTCCTCAATGCCATAGTCGTACAGAACCCTGCGGACACGCTCCATCCGCTCTTCACCATTCGCCAGCATAATCACTTTCACGCCGGATTTGTGCCACCGCTCCATCTCCGATTTCAGCACATTCATCTGGCCATGGAAGTCCTGCATTCCACGGCTGATAAAGCCCAGAATATTCTGCGGCTGAATATGGGGAACCTGGCGCAGGAAAATCGACATGAACAGGCTTTGAAACGGCCGCTGATACATAACGACATCACTTTCCACAGAAAGCTGCAGATCAGGCAGTGTCTTTCCGTTTTGCAGCAGGTGCAGGTTCCATTCCGATTCATCCCGTTCAAGCTGCTTCGCGGTTTCCAGCAATCTCGCTGGTTCATCCAGCACCAGAATCGTATCCTTCGCCATGTAATCGTACAAGTGGGTACGTTCAGGATATAAGAGACTAATATATTTATAGATTTCCGGAAAATAAGTGCCTTCGCGGAGCATTTCCAGCTCCCGGCCCATTTCCTCGCGCAGACGCAGCTTCGCCTGGCGGTCGGCCATCTTTTCGAGCTGCCGTTCCAGCATTGCCGCTGCTTCCGTAGAAGCCATATCCTGGCGCAGCTGATCAGCAATAATTTCCTTGGCAGGTGTGATCTTCACGCTGTTTACCTTGTCGATCGAACGCTGGTCCTGCGGATCAAACGTACGGATGGAGTCAACCTCATCATCAAACAGCTCCACCCGGTAGGCCAGGGGAGAAGTCATCGGATAGAAATCAATAATACCGCCCCGGACACTGAGCTCGCCGCGGTTCTCTACCCGCTCCACCCGTTCATAGCCCATCTCAATCATGGACATCAGGAACTCATCAAGGACAAGCGTCCCATCCTGGGAGATCGTTACCTCTGCGTCTGCCATCACATGTGGCGAAGGAAGCAGACGGCGTACACCGGAATAGGGAACAATAACAACGCCACGGAAGCCCTGAGCGCATCTCGTCAACACATCAATCCGCTGGGCAAGCGTCTCAGGGCTTGAGACTGCAGCCTCAGCGGCAACCAGCTCATTGGCAGGGTAGAGCAGCACGCGATCCGGGGAAAGCGCTTCCTGCAAATCCTCAGCCATCTTCTGGGCAGAAAACATGTTATGAGTAACTACAAGCAGCGGACGCGAAGTTTCTTCATGCAGCGCCGCCAGCATGATTTGTCTGGCCGAACCGGACAAACCCGATATGAGCTGCTCCTTCATACCCGCAGCTACACCTCGGGTAACGGACTGAAAATCGGGATCTTTGGAAAAAGCTTCTATAAGACCTTGTAACAACAGGCGCACCTCTCTTACTAAACAGGCTGGCCCTGCCCCGACGGGCAGATGCCACCTATTATAATTAGAATCGAAAACAAGCCTTAGCGTAAGGCCAAGGCTTGCGGATGACGATAGAGACAGCCGCTGCCATTTACTGAAGCGGACTGGCCAGCAGACTGAGCTCGGGGTTATTGTCCAAGGCCTCCTTGCAGTAGTCGCAAGTCACCTTTACCGTAATCTCGCCTTCTGAATCATACGCTATGATATCTCTGCGCTCCGCAGGGGTCAAGGAATGTAGGCCCAACTGCATTTCTGTAATATCACTTCTCTGGATGCTTCCCAGAAAAGTCCGGCAGTGCCTGCATACATAGTTTATTGCCATCTATATGCCTCCTGAAGGTAGTATATTACCTTCAGTATGCCCCGCCTGATTTAGCTTTAGCCTTAGGAGAAATTATCGCCTGCAGGCAATCAGCCATTAAATTTAGCCATAGTCTGCTCAAATGTATGCTTCATACTGAACTCCAGAGCGGCACAGGTGTCCTGAATCATCATTTCCAGCTTATCCCCATCCTTCTTAGGGAAGGTAGATAGAACATAGTCAACAATGGCAAATCCGGGCTCAGGCCGGGATATTCCCATCCGCACACGATTAAAGGTTTGGGTACCGGTATGCTGTATGATGGACTTAATCCCGTTATGGCCGCCGGCGCTTCCCTGGTAGCGCAGCCGGACTTTACCCATTTCCGTATCCAGGTCATCATACACAACAATCATATCTTCAAGCTGTACTTTGTAATAATCCATATAAGCACGAACCGCTTCCCCGGATAGGTTCATAAAAGTCATTGGTTTAATCAGAACGGTTTTGACACCGTCAATCACACCTTCACCAATAACAGACTTACATTTGTTCTGATTAAAAACTATACCATTTTTAGCCGCCAGTTCGTCCAAAGCCATAAAGCCGACATTATGCTTCGTTTTGGCGTACTGCGGTCCGGGATTTCCGAGTCCAACTATCCATTTCATGATGCGGCTATCCTTTCTTTCTTGGCACCTCTCGGCAGAGGCGTTCCGTTTTTGGTACAATAAGCGTATATTCCAAAGACAGGTGATGAAACATGCTACATCAAGGCGATATCTTAACGCTTCAGCGCCATTTCCAGTACCACATCCAACATGCTGTGCCTGTCGAGGTATATAGAGGCAACCTGCACGTTGATATCGGGATGGTGACAGCTGTGGATGAAGGTTTTGTGGAGCTTCAGGGGACCCTTTATAACCGTACCCTGTTCACCTTCGTCTCTCGTCCGGGATACTAGAGGCAGCTTTCGCATTACGCCGACAAGGGTTACATCTTCCTCGCGAAAGGTGTAACCCTTTTTCTATGCCCTGGGCAGTCTATTCTATTTCAAACAATTTACTGATCGACAGCTCTTCATGAACGCGGATAATAGCCTCGCCCATCAGTGGAGCCACGGACAGAACCTTTAGCTTCGAGGTCGGATTGTTGCTGCGAATTGGAATGGTATCCGTCACGATAATTTCTTTGATTGGCGAGTTTTCCAAACGTTCATGTGCAGGACCTGATAATACGGGATGGGTGCAGCACGCATATACTTCCTTCACGCCGCCTTCCATCAGAGCATTTGCTCCCAGTACAATGGTTCCCGCTGTGTCGATGATATCATCGATCAGAATCGCCGTTTTGCCCTCGATATTACCGATGATGTTCATAACCTCACTGACATTTGGCTCTGGACGGCGTTTGTCGATAATCGCCAATGGTGCATTCAGGAAATCAGCAAGCTTTCTTGCCCGCACAACACCGCCATGGTCTGGAGACACTACAACAGGGTTCTGAATCTGCTTGGAGCGGAAATACTGAGCAAGAATGGGAACACCCAGCAGATGATCTACAGGAATATCGAAGAAGCCTTGAATCTGCATCGCATGAAGGTCCATGGTAATGACGCGATGTGCCCCTGCTTTTTCAATCAGGTTGGCTACCAGCTTGGCCGTAATCGGATCACGGGAACGGGCCTTACGGTCTTGGCGCGCATAACCGTAGTAAGGAATCACGACATTGATGCTCTTCGCAGACGCACGCTTGAGTGCATCTACCATAACCAGAAGCTCCATCAGATTGTCGTTAACCGGTCCACAGGTGGACTGTACAATATAGACATGACAGCCCCGGACACTTTCCGACAGCTTAACCTGAATCTCTCCGTCGCTGAAGCTGGTGGTGTGGGATTCTCCCATGGGTATGCCGATGTAGTCGGCAATTTGACTGGCCAGCTTAGGATTGGAATTGCAGGTGAAAATCTTTAGTTTGGAATCGCAATAAGTCATAAAATATAAACCCTCCGTGACGGAATTTAACTTCCAAGTGAGCGCCGGCGCGGATTTACGGGTCCGACCGGCGCCTTGGCTTCTAGCGCTCTACGATGGACCCGGATTAGCCTTTCTTGGCTTTGGCCCGGGCACGGATCTTCTCGGCATACCCTGGCTTGTTCTCCTGCCTTACTCTGGCAATAGCCAGATCGTTCTCTGAAACTGAACGGGTAATGGTCGACCCGGCAACGACAAATGCACCCTTACCCACTGTAACCGGAGCTACAAGGTTCACATTACTCCCGATAAAGGCATCATCGCCAATCTCAGTTCTGGATTTATTGTAGCCGTCATAGTTAACGGTAATTGCACCGCAGCCCACATTTACATTCTTACCAACCGTCGCATCGCCGACATAGCTCAAATGCGAGACTTTGGAGCCATCTCCAATGCTGGCATTCTTAATTTCCACAAAATCACCGATTTTAACCTCTTCCCCAAGCACAGCACCTGGCCGCAAATAGGCAAAAGGTCCAACAGAGGTTCTTGCTCCGACCTGGGCTTGATTCAGCACGGAGTGCTTCACTTCAGCACCATCCATGACCACGCAGTCCTCAATCTCGCTGGAAGGCCCGATGATGCAGTCCTCCCCGATGACAGTCTTCCCTTTCAGGGTGGTTCCCGGATAGAGTGTAGTATCTGCTCCAATGATCACATCAGCTGCGATGTAGGTGGAAGCAGGATCAATAATGGTTACCCCGTTCAGCATGTGCTGACGGTTGATGCGCTGGCGCATCAGACCTTCGGCTTCCGACAAGGCTAAACGGTCATTAACGCCAATAGACTCCGCAGCATCATGAGCTTGATATCCCAGTACGATATCCCCCTGTGCCCGGAGTATTCCGATAACATCGGTTAAATAATATTCCTGCTGGTTATTGCTGTTCGTAACCTTCTCCAAAGCTGCAAACAGCTTGGCGTTATCAAAACAATAAGTCCCCGTGTTGATCTCGTTTACAGCAGCTTCCTCCGGAGAGCAATCCTTCTGCTCTACGATCTTCAGCACGCCGCCATCCTTACCTCGAATAATCCTTCCATAGCCTGCAGGCTGCTCCATGACAGCTGTAAGTACGGTTGCAGCCGCATTCTGGCCCTCATGCAGAGCCATAAGCCCCTCCAGCGTTTCCGCCGTCACGAGCGGCGTGTCTCCGCAGATTACAACTGTTGTGCCTGTTTCGCCGCCGAGAAGGTCTTTAGCCTGCTTTACGGCATGGCCTGTACCCAGCTGCGTTTCCTGAAGAACATATTCCGCATTCTGGCCCACATAGGCTTTAACTTTCTCCGCACCGTGTCCGACAACAACAACGGTGCGCTGGCATCCGGTCGCTTTTACTGTATCAAGTACATGCCCTACCATCGGTTTGCCGCAGACGGGGTGCAGCACTTTGTATAATTTAGATTTCATGCGCTTGCCTTGACCTGCAGCAAGTACAACAGCCATTCTTTTCAAGAATGCCAACCCCCTACTTCTTTAGCTCACTACTGAATATATCTCATTCCGGGCAAAAAGAAAAGAGAACCATGAAGGCATGGTTCCCTTTTCTTCGAACCCCAATAAAAAAACGGCATGGCCTTAAGCCGCCCAAGTAAGGGCAGCCGTCCTTCAGAGTAAGCGACTAGCTTATGCTCCCTCTTCAATGACCTCTTCTTCTTCAGTAGCGGCGCGATCATACTCGGCCAGAACCGCGGATTGAATCTTCTCGCGTGTTCCCGAAGAAATCGGGTGTGCGATATCGCGGAATTCCCCGTCCGGTGTACGCTTGCTGGGCATTGCAACGAACATCCCGTTATTACCGTCGATGACGCGAATGTCATGAACAACAAACTCGTTATCGATTGTAATGGATGCGATTGCTTTCATTCTCCCCTCAGAGTTAACGCGGCGGAGTCTGACATCCGTAATTTGCATGTGTGTGTTCACCACCTTTTTCCATCAGAGACTTGGTGTATAATTCCACACAGCAATGCGAATTCCTTCTTTTGGATTCCATAAAATGTCTGATGAAGAAGATTATTTTTGCCATACCATCGTTTTCGACACATTTCGTGAAGTTCTCTGTGTTTTCCTCACAGATTCGACATTTTAGCCAGTCTTACAGATGTTAGGTTTACACCACCAATCAAGCGAAAAAATAATTCCCCGGATGTGCAGAGATCCGCCGTTCCTTGGAATCCACTTCACTTAACTTCACAAGGGATACATAGTCATGGAGCAGGCGTTCCTCCGTTTCAACAGCTCCGGATTCAACCAGCACACCTACACCGGCAACCTCAGCATTGAATTCACCCAGAAGATCGACCATGCCGCGTACGGTTCCACCCGCCTTCATGAAGTCATCCACAATTAGCACCCTCGACTTCTCCCTCAGCGCCCGTCTGGACAGCGACATCGTATGTATGCTTTTATGCGATCCCGAAACATAATTGATGCTTACTGCCGAGCCCTCCGTCACCTGATGGTCGCGGCGTACCAGCACTACCGGAAGTCCCAGCTGCGCGGCTGTGGCATAAGCCAGGGGAATACCCTTGGTCTCTACTGTCATTACCACGTCAATCTCTACACCATAGAAGGCTGTGGCGATAATCTTACCGGCCTGCTCCATCAGAGACGGAAGCCCAAGCAGATCAGACATATACAGATATCCGCCAGGCAGTATACGGTCACTTTGTTCAAGCTGGCTGCACAGGCCGTCTACGAAGGCTAACGCCATGTCTGTAGGCATCCTCGGAATATAGCGAACACCACCAGCCGCACCGGCCAGTGTCTGCAATTCCCCCATGCCTTCCCCTTCAAATACCTCTTTTATAATAGCCAAATCTTCACTTACAGATGACTTCGCCGCTCCGTACCGGTCTGCAAATGTGGATAGCGGGAGAAGATCATGCGGTTTTTCAAGTAAAAATTGGGTCATGTCTACCAAACGTTGGCTTCTTTTAAGTTTTTTCACGGAATGCTCCTCGCCAAAACCGAATATTATTAAAAATAATATCACTTTTGTACGGATTTACACAAGCATGGGGATCCATTCGACCACCGTCAGACAGCGTTTACTTAGTTCAGCGAACGCACAGCGTATACTTCTTTGCAAAATCCGCGCAGCCCATTGTAAATTCTGGCTACCTTCGATTGTTTCGACACCAGGCCAAATACTGTTGGCCCGCTGCCAGACATGAGTACGCCATCTGCACCCAGCTTCACCATAGTGTCCTTTAACTGCTGCACCTCAGGATGCAGCTTCAGCGTAACATCCTCCAGTACGTTGCCGAGCCCCGCACAGACGGCTGCGAAGTCGCCTGCGGCGATCGCCTCCTGCATCCGGGAAGCGGACGGATGCACAGCGATGTTGTTCGCGCGTACGCGTCCGTACACCTCAGCCGTCGATACATTAATCGGCGGCTTGGCCAGGACGACCCAGCACTGCGGCGGACTCGGAATGGGAGTCAGCCGCTCGCCTCTGCCCGTTGCCAGGGCAGTGCCGCCTGTGACACAGAACGGGACGTCCGAGCCCAGCTCGGCGCCCAGTTCCTGCAGCTCCTGCGCCGGAATGCCGAGGCGCCAGAGCCGGTTCAGGCCACGTAGCGTTGCCGCGGCGTCACTGCTGCCGCCAGCGAGGCCGGCAGCCACCGGAATCCTTTTGTCCAGATGGATATGCACACCGCTTCTCACGTTATAGCGGTCTTTAATAAGCCTCGCCGCCTGGAAGGCCAGGTTCTTCTCGTCCAGCGGAATATATCCGGCTTGGCTTGAGATAATAATGGAATCCCGTTTCAGCTCAGACAGCTCCAAGCGGTCCGCCAAATCAACCATAGTCATAATCATTTCAACTTCATGAAAGCCATCCGCGCGTTTATGCAGCACATCCAGCATCAAATTGATTTTTGCTGGCGCTTTTTCATACATTTTCAAGGCGTTCACCCACCCTCAGCTTTTCCCGTAAAAACAACTTAACATATTATATGAGAAACTCGTAACGAAGTCCATCAAGTAGAAAAGGTTTGCCGTCCTTTTTTTGCATTTTATCAAAAGTTCAGTACATACCTAAAAGGCACTGCCGTCGTGGCAGCACCCCTCACTGAGTTATTCCTGCAAGTCCTATTACGATTTGCGTGCGGCTTCTTCAGCCAGCTGAATAGCTCTTTTGACCATATTCCCTGCATCTTTCGCCCGAATTCCGCCCCAGCCATCACGTTCTACTGTCTCATAAAAACCCAGTTCCTTGGCCAGCTCCGTCTTCAATTCCTCAGACATCATACCCCGTTTTCTGCGGCTCATTAACAGAATCCCTCCTTAAAATAATGGATGACGAGATTGTTGCTGCTTTAGTATGCTGCCAAGACCGGATGGCCATTCAGCCAAAAACAACAAAAAACAGCCTCCCCAGCGGGAGACTGCCCATAAACCGTTAAGCTTTAATATACATAATCCGCATCTGCCCATCATCTTCGCATACTGTGATTTCCACAGATTCAGTAAGGATATCGGCATAGCTGTAGGAGACTCGCTTGAAGGTTTGCTGCTCCTGATCCAGTTTGACAATAAATACAGAAGGGTACGTTTCTTCCAGGACACCGGTGCGTTCAACGGTTTTACGACGGCCACCGTTTGCACGCAACGTGATCTTATGACCGACGTGAGCTTCGAGACTGCGTTTAATTTCCAACAGCGCGTTATTAGCCATTGCCTGACGACCACCTCTTTCCTTGTCCATTATACAACTTTCCGCCTTCATTGTCAAATCAAATGAATAATTATAGATGATGGTAAAAACGTTGTCAACGGAATTTTTTTAGCATAGAGCAAGGCTGACATTAAATCCTTGTTAGCCGTAATATCAGAGTGTCTTATTCAAAAAGCAAGAAACACCGTAAACAAAAAAACCCCACAAAAGTGGGGTTTTTCTGAAATGTCTGTTCACACATCCCGCGGCTACATCATCACCGATGGTGCTACCTTTAGAGTAGACAGATTCTGCAGGCGAGGCATCCCGATACGGAAGCTGCCGCGGGTCTCGATTCCGCCCATACCCTGGCTGCCGCTGATGGTATTATTCAGCACATCCCCCAGGCTGACGGAATCCCGTATGGAAGTAAAGGATGCCTTTGCCGCTATATAGACCGGATCCAGGGCATGAATCAGTATTCTTCCGGGCGAGCTGGCAAAGTTGGCCCCCGCACCTAACAGTGCTTCGAAATGGGACTGGCAGGCTCCTGCCACAATAGTCAGCGTATCAAAATTCCGCTCATATTCCCTCGCAACCCTAATGGCTGCTACGAAGTTCTGCGAATTTTTGTAACTACTCAGGCTGTAGAGATCATAAGTATACTGCTGCTTAAGTACTCCGTCATGCCCGGTAATGACAACAATATCCGGACGTACATGCGGCAAAAGCCGGTACAGCGTTTCGGCCATCTTTGACTCATGAATATGATGTCCTTCAGCAGGGATCCGAAGCTGCTCGTATAGACTAAGGCTCTTCTTCAAATACAGTGCATCACCATCCAGGTGCAGCACCTTTCCCGGCACCTCAAAGTAGGCCAGCTCCTTGGGAGACTGGGGCCATACCCCGGAGATACTCTCTCCGCTGCGCTGGCTCTGCTCCTGCCGGTCTTTACGCAGCCGGGTCAGGGATTCAGTGGCTTTAATCTGCGCCTGTTGTCCCCGCTCGGTAATACGGGTAGGAGGCACCTGCACCAGGTCTTCCAAAGGCGCATCCGCCAGCAGGCGGAATTCAGTGCCTTTGATGACAGCACCGTTCTGCACGATATTCTCCACCCGGAACGTTACATCGCCACCGTAAGATTTGCGAACGACCAAGTCTCCTAAATTCATTTCAAACACCACCTCTACCCCATCGTATGGGCAAAGACCCCGGTTGGTTCATAATCGGCGGTGATTTGAAATATAAGAAAGATATCAAGCCGTTTCTTCTTACCTAAACAATTCCGGCAGCAAGCAGTACGCTGCTTAACCGGGCATACTCCTCCAGGCTGAGTGTTTCTCCGCGGCGGCTTGGCTCGATTCCAGCCTCAGCCAGCAGGGATTCCAGACGTTCACGCCCCTCTTCCGGGAAGAACCGGGCTTTGAGATTATTGGCAATGGTTTTTCGCCGCTGGGTGAAGGAAGCTTGTACAACCTCAAAGAAATGCTTCTCGTCTGCAACCTCTACCGGAGGACGCTCTCTCACCTTGAGACGAATCACGGCAGACTCCACGTTCGGTTGAGGAATGAATACCGTGCGCGGCACCATGCAGACCAGCTCGGGTTCGCTATAGTACTGCACAGCGATGCTAAGGCTGCCATATTCCTTCCCGCCAGGTGAAGCTGCCATACGTTCAGCAACCTCCTTTTGAATCATCACCACGATATTATCGAGCGGCAGTTTTTCTTCAAGCAGCTTCATGAGGATTGGAGTGGTTACATAGTACGGCAAATTGGCAACTACACTGACTCTTTCCACAGCCGCAAAATCCTCAGCGAATAACTCCTGCAAATTCACTTTCAACACATCGTCGTTCCGGATTTTGACATGCGGGTAAGAGGCAAGAACATCCCGAAGTATCGGGATCAGCCGCCGGTCAATCTCTACTGCTGTCACCACTCCAGCGGACATTGCCAGCCTCTCGGTCAAAGCGCCAATGCCTGGTCCAATCTCTAGTGCACCTGCTGCCTGGTCCAGGCCTGCAGCATCCACAATCTTGTCGAGTATATTCTGGTCAATCAGAAAATTCTGGCCCAAGCTTTTCTTAAATGAGAACCCGTAACGCTGGATAATTTCCTTTGTGCGTACCGGGGATGAGATATGATTGTTGCCACTCATGAGGTAATGCCTCCCTGATCAATTTGCGCGAGAGCATTTACAAATTCCTCTCGTGATATTCCAAACATCGCCAGCCTCTTGTATAGCTGCTTGCCGTTACAGTAGCCGATCCCCAGCAAATTGCCCAGCGCCATTCTCCGCTCCGCTGCCCGGGGATGTACCATCATCCCTGCAGCCATCAGATCCTCCAACCCAATCAGAGCCGGGGCGCCTTCAAAGGAAGTATGAACATGCTCTAGCGCGTGACGAATGGCCTCCGGAGAAGCATTTTCAACTCCGATATCACCTTTACGGGTGGCATCTTTTTCAGGAATGAACGCATGCTTGCAGCCTGGCACCTTGGAAGACACAATCTTCCGGATCCGTTCACCGGCATGATCAGGATCGGTTAGAATAATGACCCCTCTGCGCTCCATGGCCAGCGCAATCCTGGCGATCACTTTGCGGTCCACTGCCGAACCGCCTGTTTCAATGGTATCCGCATCTACAGCACGCTTAACAGCAACTGTATCACTTTTACCTTCCACAACGATTAATTCCTTGATCATTTTACAAAACTCCTTACTCTGAAACGCAAAAAGAAGAGGATTCGCTCCCCTTCTTATTGGCTAAAGAATGTATAAGTGATGAGCGGCAGCTCTATAATTCCGTAACAGTCTTAAGTGCTACCCTCACTATATCTTATAAAACGCTATTTTGCAAAAATCTGCTGCTTAATTCAGCTCTGGCTTCACAGGTCCAATCACATAAATCGTACGCGATTTACGGCCGAAGTTACGGGCATGGCTCAGTGAATCATAATAGACATCTACCTTGTTGCCTTTAATGGCACCGCCGGTATCCTCTGCACGGCGAAACCCAAGTCCCTCAATATACACCCACCAGCCAATAGGTATTACGTCTGGATCTACAGCGATAGTCCTACCTTCCGTTACGCGTGTGCCGGAAGCCGTACGGGTACCGATACCTGGCTCTTCAGATGAATAAGCCGTCATGGATACATTTTTAATTATTTTTTTGTACTCAAAATCCATACCTGCCTTGCTGGCAACATTGTTGCTGTTCGCGCTAACTTTAGATGATTTTGTGGTAGTGGTTGAATTGGAAGTTGCAGTAGTAGCTACAGCAGCCTTGGGAAGTGCTTTGGTACCAATAGCAATGATCTTGTCTTTGGTAACCGCCTGTACTTCCTTGCCCACCATACGCATAGATGCCAGCTCGCCATCTTTATAGATTTTCTCTATATGCTGGATCATTACGCCCGGTTTGCCTGCTTGTGCAACTCTTACAGTTCCCTTAGTCAGGGAGGGGTCTGCGGTCTTAATCACTCGGAAAGGCAAATTCGTTGTCCGCTGTACCACTTGCTTGTTGATTCGGACAATTTTGATTTCCATGTCGGCAGAAACTGCAGTGTTGAGCGAAGGATAAATCTTATCGTAGCTTTCCAGGCTGATGCCCAGTTTGTCAATCGCCTGACCGATGGTATCCTCGGTCGTGTACAGCGTTTGGGTTGTTCCATCCGCAGTAAGCTTAAGGGCCTGCGCACGGTTGATTACGACACGGTCGCCGTCTTTTATTTCATCACTAAGGCCAATGGATAAAGCATCATGCGGCTGAAGCGAAATTTGTTCCTTTGCCAGCACATCGCTGAGCAGCGCATCCCGCGTCTCCAGCGTTTGTACCTTTCCGTCTATTACTAAAGTTATTTCTTTAATGCTTTGACCGTGTACGTACAGCAGAATTACCAGCGCGATTACAATTGATGCTGCGCCTGCAAGCGAAAGTACGCGAGGATTCACTTGCTTCCACCGTAATGCGAAAGACCTGCTGGATGATTGCGAATCATGGGATACTTCTGGTTGGAATACGCCCACTCTCTCCATCCTCCTTACATAGCCCCGTCGTCCAAGTTGTATAGCAAAGGTGACTTATCACTTCTGACGAAACTAGGTTTGAGATTGCACAGGATACGCCCGCATTGCTTTAGCGTTTCCTGCTCATGGATCGCCTGCTCGGCATAGCTACTCCAGACATCTGTTATATAACAGTATGCTGGGAACATCCCCATTATTCAAAAAACAAAAAAAGCCCAAAAGAGTTCACAGAGGACTCTTTCGTGGCTCTCCGGGTGTCAGAATACGCGGGAATGTTTATGCACGAGGTTTCCTCTCTTACTTGCGCTTACGGGGTTAGCTGTCGGGTTCGGGCATAAGAGAGACGCCCTATCTCAGGTCACCCGCTCACGGCGGTTGCCCTCAAATTCACCCCAAAGACCACGTGAAGAAATCAAATAAAGTCTGCGGCATTTCTATGCTGTACTCTATGTACGGACATGCGGCAGATCATTATTGGTTCCCCCGTTCTCCATACGGAGACTCAGCGAGACGATCCATGAAATTGTGACTGTCACAGTAACAACAGCTCACTTCACTGAAAAGATGATATCCTGTTTTGATGCATGTTGTAAAGCACGATTCAACCACGTTTACGTAAAAAAATCGTTAAAATATTGTAATAATCAGCCATTTCTTTATTAAAAAAGTTTAATATATCGGCTATACTTCTTTTTTCACCTGTTTTTCTCCCGTTTTCAGACAATTCCAAATCGTTCCAGTGCGTTCGCATACGTAATTTCAGCTAATTCCTGTAAATCAATCCCTTTTATTTCCGCTGCCGCCTCGGCGACAAGCTTCACATGAGCACTCTCATTTCGCTTCCCGCGGAAGGGGTGAGGCGTCAGATATGGGGAGTCAGTTTCGATCAAAAGCCGGTCCATTGGAGTCTGGGCAAGCACCTCTTTAGGCACCCTGGCATTCTTGAAAGTCACGGGTCCGCCGAAGGATAAATGAAAGCCCAGATCAAGACACATTTTGGCTGTTTCCCAGCTGCCGGAAAAGGAGTGCATGACACCGCCAATTTCATTTGCCTTCTCTTCCCGCAAAATCCGTACCACATCCTCATGGGCATCACGATTATGTATACAGATAGGCATTTTCAGTTCCCGTGCCATTCCAATCTGTTTGCGGAATACCTCATGCTGTACCTCCTTAGGAGAAGTATCCCAGTAGTAATCAAGTCCAATTTCTCCGATAGCCACCACCTTTTTATGGCTGCACAGGGAGGCGATCCAGTCCATATCCTCCTCTTTCATGTCTATGGCGTCCACGGGGTGCCAGCCGACCGCTGCATAAATATAATCATACTCTTCTGCAAGTTTCATTGTCGTTGGAATCGTTTCCCGGTTAAATCCGATGTTAATCATCTTGCTGACACCAGCCTCTAACGCACGGGCAATAACCTGCTCACGGTCCTCGTCGAATTGCGGTGCATCCAGATGAGTATGTGTGTCGAATAAACGCATGCTTGCATCTTCCTTTCAGTCTTGTTTTCTATGATGAATTCCAGAAATTTTTGTATTATTTTGCAAAGATCTCAGCAATAGCGTCGGGCAGCTGTGTAAGCACATTCTGCAGCTTGTCCTGCGGAAAATAAAGGTGATACCGCCCGCGGTGAATGCCGCTGATTGAGCGGACTATATCCGATACTTCAGAGATTTCCCGCAGTTTGTCATGCCGGTCCAGCAGCAAAATTTGTTTGCTGTCAAAGCCCTGCCCCGGACGAAAAACATCATAAGGAAGATCTGTCGGATAATCAATTTCCAGGTCGTAATCAGGACGCAGCCCGGCACCGGCAAAACTGCGGCGGATTTCGTCAATCGTCTCCGAATCGAGATGATCCATCTCCACATATTTATACAGTTTACGATGAATAAATCGGCTGCACAAGTCAGCTAAGATTTCATCGGATTCCAGCGTCCACTGCATAAAGGCAGTCTGGACCAAGGCTTCATCCAGCAGTAAATACTGTTCTACATTAATCTCTCCACAAAATAGATCACTGAGTGGATTGATCATAAAGCGGAAGGAGTAACCCTCCTGAAGAAGCTCTTTCGCCCTGCGGAAAATCTGACGCAAAATAATCTCCGAACTGCGCGTAACCGGGTGGAAATAAACCTGCCAATACATCTGATACCGTGACATCAGATAATCCTCAATGGCATGCATGCCTGATTCCTTTACGACAACCCGCCCATTATAAGGACGCAGCATTCTAAGAATACGGTCAATATCGATGGTCCCATAGTTCACTCCGGTGTAGTAAGCATCCCGCAGCAAATAATCCATGCGATCCGCATCCAGAGGACCCGACACCAGGTTAACCACGATTTCGTGCTCATATGTTTTGGCAATTACAGAGGCAACCTTACGCGGGAAATCTTCACTCACATCGCGCAGTATAGCAGTAATTTCCGTATTCTCCTGTATAATTCTGCAGGTCCAATCCTCATGGTTCATTTCAAAAGCTTCTTCTATTGAATGGGAGAATGGCCCATGGCCCAAATCATGTAAGAGCGCTGCACATAATGTAAGCAGACTCTCCTCCGGCATCCAATCCTTGTACCCGCTTCTTTCAAACTGGGAAATGATTCGCCGAGTAATTTCGTAAACGCCCAGGGAGTGGGAAAAACGGCTATGCTCTGCTCCGTGGAAGGTTAGATAAGAAGTACCCAGCTGGCGAATGCGACGCAAACGCTGAAATTCGCTGGTATTGATCAATCGCCAGATGATCGTATCCTGAACATGAATATAGTTGTGTACCGGGTCTTTAAAAACCTTCTCTTCTGTCAGCGGTTGCTTCATAAGTTCAACTCCTTTGAATAATAAGAATAGAAATCAGTTGAAACAAAGGTTATAATGGTAGATAATGTCGCACTTTGTCGAACCGTGACGGTTTATAGATTTACAAATCGACAAATTACTTTTTAGCAATTTTCGTACGATTAGCGTTATTTATAAGCGTCACAAAAGTTTTTTTCAAAATTCCCTTGAAATTGCCCGTAAAAAAGGTTGACTGTTTTGGGAATGGTTGGTATTATAAATATCATAAAACGGTGAACATTGTCGAATAATGACGCTTTTGAACATTGAGAGGAGCAACGATTACAATGATGAAATCAACAGGTATAGTTAGAAAAGTAGACGAGCTAGGACGGGTTGTTATTCCAATTGAATTGCGCCGTACACTGGGCATCGGAGAAAAGGATGCGCTCGAAATTTACGTGGACGGTGAGCGGATCATGCTTAAAAAATATGAGCCTGCTTGCATATTCTGTGGCAATGCTGAAAATGTAACCTATTTCAAAGGAAAAATTGTTTGTCACGAATGCATTTCTGCCATCCCTACCCCTGTGACAAATTAAAACAAATAGGTTATAATAAGAACTAATCAAATTGTTAATTCTAACCTTTTTATATCTCCTTGGCCTCCCGTTATTGCGGGAGGTATTTTTTTGCTGTTTTACCCTACTGAGGTTTACCCTCCCAAACCCTCCAGGGAAGGCCCCAAGGACCCTGGCCCTCTACACCCGGAAGCTTGTCTGATCATGTGGCCGCACGTAAAGGAGTAACGGCTAATGGTTGACCGTCCCTTTTTCGGGAAAGTCCTCGGGGCCTTGTCATGCGGAAGGTTTCGCCATAGGCTACACGCCTATAGCATCTGCGCAAGGCGCTCCCGGGTAACGTGCGGTGCTGCAAGCCGCTCTCCCTGCGGGAATCACTTAGCTACACTTATACCCAGATATATACTCTAAACTCTCCCTTTACCATATATATAAATGTAGAAACTACATTTACAACTAATATAAGGAATTCCTCATCAATATTTTCTTACTCTTTTTCCAGTAGAGCATTATAAATATCCCGTTTGGCCAACCCACGATCTGATGCTGCTTTTTTCATAGCGTCCTTACGGGTCAATCCTGAAGTTTCATAATGAGCCACATGCTCCTCAATGCTGAGTTCACGCCACCAGGATGATTCGGCGAGCTTGGCCTCCTCTTTGCTCTCCCCCTCCAGCACAATCACGTACTCACCCAGTGGTGGATGATCCGACAACCAGACCACACATTCTTCAATCGTTCCGCGCAGGAACTCCTCGTACCGTTTTGTCAATTCACGGGCGAGTACAACCTGGCGGTTACCGAAGGTCTCCTGCAGGTGAGCCAATGTTTTTGCTACGCGATGCGGTGATTCATAGAACAATAGGGTGCCTTGCGCTGAACGGAGCCCTGACAGCACGGTGCGAATATCCTTACGCTCCCTTGGCAGGAACCCGATGAAGGTGAAGCTATTAGTAGGCAAGCCGGAAGCAATCAAAGCAGACAGCGCAGCATTTGCTCCAGGGATCGGAATCACAGGAATACCGTGACTGACCGCAAGCGCTACGAGATCGGCTCCAGGGTCGGAAATGGCCGGCAGACCGGCGTCGCTGACCAGTGCCAGATTTTTACCTTCTATTATATAGCGGATAAGCTCTGGTCCACTGGCCGCCTTATTATGCTCATGATAACTGAACAGCATCGAAGGTGTGATTTCGAAGTGGCTTAGCAATTTGCGGGTCTGTCTCGTATCCTCGGCGGCGATAATATCGCATTCCTGCAGCGTACGCACAGCACGATACGTCATATCCTCCAAGTTGCCAATGGGAGTCGCTACCAGATACAGTGAGCCCGTTCCTTTTTGCTGATCTATATTCCTGTTTTGAAAGCTGCTTTGACACGAGATCGTCATGATTTACCCTCTTTAGCTCCGTAGTAGATATCCAGAATTTCCGGACAATATTGATTGTCCTCATTATATACGATCAATGGGGGTTGTAAACGTACCTCTGGCTTGCCGTCCCGTGCAGCCTCGATTAATACCATATTAGCCTCCAGATGGGCACGCGGATGAACAAAACGGATCAGCTTCGGCTCCAGCCGGTATTGTCTCATCAGACTGATGATATCCACCAGACGCTGTGGCTTGTGAACCATGCTTACCTTTCCCCCGGTTCGGACAAGCCGTACACAGGCCTGAATGACCTCCTCAAGAGTGCAGCCCAGCTCGTGGCGGGCCATAGCCTGATGGGTATTCAGTTTAAGGTCACTCCCGTTCAGCGGCATATAGGGCGGGTTAACGGTTATCGCATCATACACACCGTAACCTGCCGTATGGTGCAACTCACGTAAATCCCCCTCATGTATACTTACCCGATCCTCCAGCCCGTTCATCGCTACGCTTCGACGAGCCATATCTGCCAGACGCGGCTGAATCTCAATACCTTCTATAGTGGCCTTGGTACGTGTGGTAAGAAGCATCGGGATCACGCCATTGCCAGTACACAAATCCAGTACCTTGCCACGCGGCGGTACACTGGCGAATCTTGCAAGCAACACTGCATCCATTGAAAAGCTGAACACCTCGTCGCTCTGAATAATCTTTAAGTCATGTGTCAGTAAATCATCTACCCGCTCTGCGCCATACAAAGGAACCGGCACATCGTTAAAAGAATTCGTCATAGTGTTCTCCTAAAAGTTGTGCTTAAGTATATACTTCCTGAGTTGTCTTCAAACAAAATTTGCTCCAGAAGCATACACCCTGCTAAATTCAAAAAAAACCGTAGGCGTAAATCTCCTACGGCTGGATTTGCTCATTTATTAAGAAACGAAAGACAGAACAGGCAGTCACCCTCTGTACGTAAATGCCCGAAATAGACATTGCAGATGTGAAAACCTTCATGATAGAGCCGCGCCAGATTGTCATAGCCTTCCCCGACAACCTCCTCTGTTCCCTCGCTTGCGGCCAAAAGAGCCTCTGCTTCAGCAGAATGGGCGGCAGGGTCCAAAGGGGCCTCCCGCTTCAATATTTTACGAAGCTGTTCATTCTCCAGACTTAGCCTTTGATTGGCTTCCATTAATTCCTTAACCGTCTGTTTCCAATCTCCGAGACTTGCGCGCATGTTCTCCATCTGCGCTTCCATCTCCTGCATGTGTGCAAATATATTTATCTTCTCCAAGTTTCCACCCCGAAAGTAACCTTATATGGTTTACTTGACGACAACATCATCCATTGGAAGTTCTTTAACTTTGCCCACTTCGAACAACTGTACATGAACTGTACGGCTTCCGGCATTAATGCCAACCACCTTACCGTCACCCAGTGAGGTTACGACTAGCTTGCCTACCGCTGGCATTTCTTCCTTCGTGCTTTCGTAATTATCATGCTCAAATTTCAAGCAACACATGAGTCTTCCGCAAAGACCCGAGATCTTTGTTGGGTTTAGTGAGAGATTTTGGTCTTTAGCCATTTTTATGGATACAGGCTCGAAATCTCCAAGCCAGGAGGAGCAGCAAAGTACCCGACCACAAGGCCCTAACCCACCGAGCATCTTAGCCTCATCACGCACACCGATCTGCCGAAGCTCAATGCGGGTACGGAAAATGCTTGCCAGATCCTTGACCAACTCACGAAAATCGACCCGGCCTTCAGCAGTAAAATAAAAAATAATTTTATTGCGGTCAAACGTAAATTCCACATCCACAAGCTTCATTTTGAGGCCATGATCGCGGATTTTATTTAAACAGGTGGTAAAAGCATCCTTCGCTGCACCTTTGTTCTCTTCCACCACGCGTGCGTCCGTTTCTCCGGCAATCCGCATGACTTTTTTGAGAGGCAACACCACATCCGCTTCCTGCACCTCTTTTTTTCCAACGACAACTTTACCGTACTCGACACCTCTTGCTGTCTCCACGATCACACATTGATCCCGTTCAATCGGAAAATCGAGCGGATCAAAATAATATATTTTACCCGCTTTTTTAAAGCGGACACCTACTACGCTGTACAAAAATTAACCCCCTTGTTTGCCGGTAAAAGGAACCCTTAAGCAAGTCCGCTCCCTGGTGATCCATGCTTGTCCTTCCTCATCCGTTAAACCCATACTTCCAGGCTGAAGCGTTGATCCGGAGGATATATCAAAACTAACCCATTAACTTTCCAATCGGATTAGGAACTGTTCCAGACACAATTGAGCATTGGCATTGGATCGCAGCTTACGCTTGCTCTCTGCAGCAAATTCCATATAGGCCACCCATTGTTCCGTACTCCGCTGACGGGCAGACTTGGAAATAAAGTCTAACTGATCTATGAAAACGATACTTTCGTGCTTTCGGTACAGGAAGTAAAGCATATCTTTGAACCATAAGTGGAACATGCTGAACAGGATATCCAAATGTTCGCTGAGTCCGGTCTTGAACAGCTTCTGCCCGGCGGTTGCTACCGCGGAGCTGCCCTTGCCCAAAGACTCCTTCGCTAATTGTAACACTAGATTTCTCATTTCTGCAAACCAATTCTGTGCCAAAAGTTCCCTGCATCCATCAAGTCCCGAAGTCAGTGATACCGCACATCGTGCCAGTGGCACCGGAACCCCCTCACTGGACAGCGCCTGAAGCATAATGTCGGGATGCAGAGGACTAAATGGAATGCGCTGCGTTCTGGACTGGATTGTCGGCAGCAGGGAACTGCTATTGTCGGAAATCAGAATGCCCACCGCAGGTGCCGGAGGCTCCTCTAAAAACTTAAGCAGACTATTTGCGGCCTGAACCGTCATCTTGTCCGCTCCTTCTATAATATACACCTTTGGGTTAACACCCTCTGAGCGGTATGAGAACATGCGTTGCAGCTCGCGGATCTGATCAATTTTGATGCTTGCCCCATCAGGCTTAAGCAGAGATAAATCCGGATGGTTTCCATGTTCTACCTTACGGCATTCCAGACATTCTCCGCACGCATCATCTTCACTGGTGGTACAAAATATAGCTTGGGCGAACATCTGCGCTGTCTTCATTTGACCACTTCCGGGTGGTCCTGTGAACAGATAGGCATGGCTTACTGCATCTTTGCGTAATGCGTTTTGTAGCAGGCGTTTGGCATCCTCCTGGCCTAATATATCATGAAAAGACATACATTCCTCCAAGTCTTTTAAAAAGAAAGGTTGATCAGCAAACCTCGAATTTCTCCGACCCGCCCCAGCAAATCTATACGGCCCTGCTCACTCTCAAGCAGTTCATCAGCCATATTTAGCAGAGCGGCATCTATTTCCTCCAGCAGTTTGTAACGTTTCCCCCGCCCCCGGCGGTCCCAGCCCTTGGTTTCCTTTAGAATAACGCCTCTTCGGGCGGTTTCTTCCAGGAACTTTTTGATCATATTCCGGTATATCGCAAGTTCACGGACCGTCATGGATTTGGCAAGCCGGTCTCCCTGCTGCTGAATATCCTTGATCTTTTGGTTCAGCTCATCTATTGTTTTTTGTTCACCTTGCTGCTGAAATATATCGGTAAAGGTTTTCTGCTGAACGGGCCTCCCCGCTCCAGCTGTCGGCAGCTCACTTTTTAAGGGCCTATAGCCGGGATTGATTTTCAAAGGTTCCACCGCCCTTTACGGAGAATTTATCTATACTATGCTCAATAATGCTCAAAACGATCGACAGGAAGTACAAATACGGTAGCCCCGCCTACTTGTACCTCTACAGGAAGCGGTAAATAGGAATCCGTCGTACCACTCATTGGAGTCACTGGAGTGACAAGCTGTTCGCGTACCTTGCAGCTGTTACGAATAACAGTTAATACAGCCTCAACCTGAGAGTCGTCAACACCAATCATAAATGTAGTGTTGCCTGCCCGTAGAAATCCGCCTGTACTGGCAAGCTTCGTTGCACGAAAGTTTGCTTTGACTAGTTCACTCGACAACCGGTTGCTGTCTTTATCCTGGATAATTGCAATGATCAGATTCATCTTCGCTATCCCTCCTAAAAGTTTTGTGAGCTTGGCTTCATACATTCACTTCGTACAAATACCCGCTTCGATAGCATACGCTTTGGTACACTTAGTTTAATTAGACAAAGCGTCTCAGAAATCCTTTAATATTCGTTCCTTCAGTATGCGGACAATATCTTGCTCCACCATGTGAATGGGACGGTTGGCATCAAGCACCACGATCCGCTCAGGATCAGACTTTATGACTTGGCAATATCCATCCCTAACCTTTTGATGAAAAGCCAGACTCTCCAAGTCGAGACGGTTCACTTCCCGCTCCTCATTGGCAGCAATCCGAGACAACCCTACTTCCGGGTCCACATCAAGATAAAACGTGAGATCCGGGGTACGTCCGCTGGTAGCAAATTGATTAATTTTCCTTACCTCTTCGATACCCAATCCTCTGGCATAGCCCTGATAAACCAGACTGCTGTCGACAAAACGGTCACATAGCACGGTAAGTCCTTCTTTAAGCGCCGGCTCGACCACTTCCGCCAAATGCTGGCTTCGGGATGCTGCATATAGCAGCGCTTCCGTACGTGCATCCATCGCAGTGTGGGCCGGATCGAGAATTATGGAACGGATTTTCTCAGCAATTTCAATGCCGCCGGGTTCACGGGTAATCAGGTAAGGCATGGAATGATTCTGCAGATAGGCTGCTACTCTGCCGAGTACTGTTGTTTTTCCGGAGCCATCGCCTCCCTCCAGAGTAATAAAGAAACCTTCTTGTGCCACTTATGCGTCTCCGCCCTTCTTAATGTTGTAAACCAGAATTTGTTGTAAAGCCGGATCCGCACAGGCCTGGAATTTGGCTCCCCCTTGGCTGAGGCCAATAAGCCGGTTGCAGGTATCTTCGCTTATCTTTTCTCCTGGATATAGAAGTGGAATCCCAGGGGGATAGGGTATCACCATTTCCGCCGACATTCTACCCGTACTATATTCAAGCCCAATACTTTCAGTTTCCAATAGATTCACTGGTTTCATCGAAAATAACACAGGGCCGGAAATTAAATCATTCGTGAAATTGTTCCACGTGGAATTTTTTGCGGAATCAGGAACTACCCCATCTGCTGGCCGGGTAGGCAGGCATCCCGTTGAAAGTCCCTGCCTAATAATATCTTCATCGAGGTTTACCGTCGCCTCTGCTGTCTCATCGGCTATCTCCTGCAACGCAGCCAACAGCAGCCCCGAATCCTCCGCCTTCGAGCCAAGACTGAAGGCAAGCACCACGTGCCGGTCATCACTCATCTCCGGCACGATCCCCTTCTCTTCGAGCCTGCGCTGCAGCTCGAAGCCTCCCAGGACCCCGGCGGCATCATATATGACCGCCTTGAAGGGGTCCTGGGTGCTGTATGCCGCCACGCTCTGCGGCGGCATCTCAGCAACGGCGCCTGCACCAGCAGCGCCGCAGTCAAGCTGCAGCGGCTCTGCCGGCTGCAGCAGCCCGTAACGCGGCAGCGAGGCCAGGCCGCGCCGAAGTACATCCACGGCGGCGAGTCCCGCCGTGAAGGCCCCGGCCCGCTGGCTATGCACCAGCCGGCGGGCCAGATCGAGCGAAGCCATCACGGGGTATGATGGGCTGGAGCTCTGAACCATGGCGAGCCGCTGCCGCAGCAGCGCGCGGTCGAGCCATGGCCCTTGCACATGCAGCATGGCGCCCATCGTCAGCGCCGGCAGCATCTTGTGCGTGGACTGCACCACGCCGTCCGCGCCACACATCAGCGCCCCCGCTGGCAGCGCAGGGTGCTGTCCGTAATGCGCCCCGTGCGCTTCATCCACCAGCAGCGGAACACCGCTGTCGTGGCAGGCCTGCGCGAGGGGCGCGAGATCACTGCCCATGCCATAGTAATTTGGCATAGTGACCAGGACGGCAGCGGCCTCAGGATAGGCTGCAAGGGCATTCTGAATCGACTGAACCGCAGGAGCAACCATAAGGCCGCTGTGCCAATCCATCTGTGGCTCCACAAAAACAGCACGAACCCCAGCCAGCATCAAACCATGGATAACCGACTTGTGAACATTCCGTTGAAGGATAAGTGTCATTCCAGGCTCAGGACACACCGTAAGGATCAACGCCAAATTGCCAACAGTGCTGCCCCCAACCAGAAAAAAACTCTCCTCGGCCCCAAAACAATCCGCCGCCAGCTCTTGCGCTTCCCGAATGACTCCTTCAGGATGATGAAGATCATCCGTACCAGTAATTTCAGTTACATCGTACCTCATCACCTCTGTTAAGAAACCGGCACCTTCTTGCCCTCGATAGGCATCTCCGTTCTTATGTCCAGGTACATGATAAGAGATATTACCCTTTACTCTATATTGTTCCAGCATTTCATATACAGGTGCCCTGCCAGGCTCTAGTCTATCCATCTTTTCTTCCTTCCCTGGGGGTTACCTTCTATTTTAACGCAAATATGCCCATACGCCTATATTTCGGCCAAAAAGCTTACACATAACAAAACAGCTCCTCCCGCCAAAAGAACAGGTGAAGCCGTTATATTGGTCATTCTTAATGGTGCAGATACTTATCCGGTCTATTATCAAACTTTCTACTATTCATTAAGCCTACCACATAGTTTGTTCACGCATTCTTTTGCAGATCAATCTTCTTCAACCGGCCTACGAAAAAACGGTATTTGGCGTCTTCAGCCTCGGTACGTACCATCTCAGCCTCACAATCCTCGCAAATGAAATGTGAGACAATTACGATTCCTTCTTCTTTCATCTGCCCGCAGATGATGCAGGCTTGCTCGGTTTGCTGTTCCATTACCATCCCACCTTGACTCTTTTAAGAACAGTATGATACACTTTCTATCATTTTAAACCTTTTCATAGATTTTTCCCATCCTTCATTGGCTTAAAATATATGTATTCATCAACCGCCCAATTGGTGATTATGCCTAAGTGAGTTTAATAAAATACCTTCACCCGCCGATATTAGTATCATAAGGACTTGTGAGGAGGTCAGCGCTTTCTTATGGAAGCAAACAACAAAGGCTCAGCTACATTCTACCAGTACAAACTAATCAAAAAAATCAATACTTCTGCCGCTTGGCTGCGTGTCTATATGGCGCTCCCCATTATCTGTGTGGTGTTTGAGACCATTTTCCTCTCTTGGTGGAGCATCCTGTTTATGATCATTGCCGCACCCGTCGTTCTATGGATTCAGTATGTAATCTCACGTTCTGTTCTGCTAATTTCTGGACACCCCATTGCTAAGCGGTGGAAAATGTCATTCCGTCTGCCATGGCCCGGATATATACCTGACCAGTACATTAACTACGGTATTTTCCGCAAAGTACAACTTCATAACTTCTGGATCGGCCTTTCCATCACTGCACTTTTTATCGTCTGGGCCCCTTTAGCCTTCACTGTGTCTTTGGCAGTATTTCATCTATGGGTACTCTTACCCCGTTTGTATATACTATTCCGCTTACACCGCGAACAAAAGGACGGTATGTTGAAGTTTACCCCTGCCGATGCCTCCTATTACTCACAATAGAAATATCATATATACATACGGCAAAGGCCACTACATTTGGAGCTAAAACAAGCGCCATCCTGCTATGGATGGCGCTTGTTTATTTTGTCTTAAGTCCTTTAATTGAGGCCTTCTTTTCCTTCGGAATCATGACTATAAAATAACCATTGTGCACGGTTAAGTGTACAATCATTCCATCCTTCTGATAAACCCGGGAATTTGTCGAATCCTCATCCTTTTGCTCTTCCCATCCCCAAGCTTCTATTGCCTTCCGGTAAGGTTCCGGAATACCTTCCTTTTCCTTGAGATCAGGCATAGAATACCGGACATAATCCATAGCTACATTACTAGTTGTCCGGTCCGTAGAATTAGCTTCCTTAGGAACAGGAAAACCCTTTTCGTTAAGAGCCCCTTCAAAGGTGTCCCAGGCAGGCTCCTTTGTTCCGCAACCAACCAGCATTACACCAACTATACAAAGAATGAATACTATCCATAATGGTCGGGTTCGCTTCATACCTAAATCCTCCTTACCACTGCCATGCATCTAAAGACACAAAAAAATTAAATGCTCGGATTTATCAGTAGTCCATTCGTATTAAGGAAGTGCTTAATATTTGCACTTTTCTATTATACTTGGAACAGAATGTTCGTCGGTAACAAAAATGTCACTCGATTGAAAGCGTTTTATTTATTTTTTGTACTTAAACCACAATACCTTATATGTACAAAACAACAAAAAAGCCATTGTCGATGACTCAACAATGGCTTCATGTGCTTGGCAACGTCCTACTCTCCCAGGACCCTTCGGTCCAAGTACCATCGGCGCTGGAGGGCTTAACGGTCGTGTTCGGGATGGGTACGCGTGGAACCCCTCCGCTATCGCCACCAAACGGGCATTTACAGCGTAAATGCTTCAGGAACCTTCATTCCTGAAAACTGAATCCGAAACGAATCTGCGTTTTAAGATTTGGATAAGCCCTCGACCGATTAGTATTGGTCAGCTCCACACGTTACCGTGCTTCCAC